>CAZRUC010000234.1:0-4153 GCA_964603175.1 uncultured Anaerolineaceae bacterium | reverse complement strand
ATCGGTCCCGGGGCCGCGGTCTCCAGTCAGGAGCCGCGGTTCTTTGTTTCTCCGGACCACACGACGGGCAGCCGCCAAAGCCACCGCCCCACCCCAGGGCTCTCCGGGACCAACCACAGGTCGAGTTACCACCCGCCACCAGGCGGCCACTCCAGGAGATCACCGTGTCAGACCAGAGCCCCGCATATCGCCCCGAAACCCTCGCCGTCCACGCCGGTCAAACCGTCGACCCCACGACAAAGGCTCGCGCGGTCCCGATTTACGCGACCACGAGCTACGTCTTCGACAACGCCGACCACGCGGCTCGCCTGTTCGGGCTGCAGGAGTTCGGCAACATCTACACCCGGATCATGAACCCGACCACCGACGTCTTCGAGCAGCGCATCGCCGCGATCGAGGGCGGCGTCGGGGCGCTCGGAGTCGCATCGGGGCAGGCGGCCGAAACGCTGACGATCCTCAACCTGACCCGCGCCGGCGACAATATCGTCACCAGCTCGTCGCTCTACGGCGGCACCTACAACCTGTTCCAGTACACGCTGCCGAAGTTCGGCATCGAGTTCCGTTTCGTGGACGGCTCCAAGCTCGACGAGTTCGAGGCCGCGATCGATGGCAAGACCAAGGCCGTCTACCTCGAGACCATCGGCAATCCACGCCTGGACGTGCCGGATTTCGAAGCCATTGCCGCGATCGCCCACAAGCACGGCGTGCCGGTCATCGTCGACAACACGTTTGCGCCGCTGCTGTCTCGCCCGTTCGAGTGGGGCGTCGACATCATCGTGCACTCCGCAACCAAGTGGATCGGCGGCCACGGCACCGCGATCGGCGGCGTCGTGGTGGACAGCGGCAAGTTCGACTGGGCCGCGTCGCCGCGCTTCAAGGCCGATTTCGTGGATCCGGACCCCTCCTACCACGGCGTCAGCTACACCGGCGCGTTCGGCAACCTGGCCTTCATCCTCAAGCTGCGCGTGCAACTCCTGCGTGACTTCGGTCCCGCGCTCAGCCCGTTCAACTCGTTCCTCTTCCTCCAGGGTCTCGAGTCTCTGCCGCTGCGGATCGAGCGGCACAGCTCCAATGCCCTCGCTTTGGCCCGGTGGCTCGAACGGCACCCGTCTGTTGACTGGGTCAGCTACCCAGGTCTCGCGTCGCATGCGACACACGACCTCGCCCGCAAGTACCTCTCAGGCGGTTACGGCGGGATCGTGACGTTTGGGCTCAAGGGTGGCGTCGACGCCGGCCGCAAGCTCATCGACTCCGTCAAGCTCTTCAGCCTGCTCGCCAACGTCGGCGACGCCAAGAGCCTGATCATCCACCCCGCATCCACAACCCACCAGCAACTCTCGGCACAGGATCAGATCGCCAGCGGCGTAACGCCGGACCTGGTCCGAGTCTCGGTCGGCCTCGAGCATATCGACGACATCATCGCCGACCTCGATCAGGCCATCGGCGTCGCGACCGGAGTTCCAGCTTCCACGGGAACCGCAGTAGGGGCGGCCTCCTAGACCGGGGCCCCAGGAGTCAGTCATGAGCGCCTTCAGCGCCGGGTCCTCAGCGGGGCCCGGCGCTGCTGCGCGCCAGAATGCCGTCGCGGCCGAGGCCTCAACGTCCC
Source organism: uncultured Anaerolineaceae bacterium (assembly GCA_964603175.1). Taxonomy (GTDB): domain Bacteria; phylum Chloroflexota; class Limnocylindria; order Limnocylindrales; family CSP1-4; genus Fen-1039. The sequence continues at coordinate 2,547 of CAZRUC010000234.1, read as the reverse complement.
GATCGGCCTTCGTCGCTGCCGATCCCGGCATTTCGGCCGTACGCCAGGACCCAGGTTTTCGTAGCCTGAGCGTCGTGGACAATGCAACCGACCCTCAGACCGGCAAGATCGCCTCGCGATGGCTTGGCCGGTTCACCCTGGAATCCGGCGCTGTGCTGCCGGACCTCGTGATCGCGTACCGCCACGACGGCGTCCCGATCGGCGAAGGCCGCCAGATTCTCGTCGTCCACGCGCTCACCGGTTCGGCCGACGCGGCCGGCGACTGGTGGGCGCCGATCATCGGCCCGGGTCAGGCCCTCGACACGGACAAGTACGGCGTCCTGTGCATGAACCTGCTCGGCAGCCGCTACGGCACGACGGGCCCGACGTCCCGAAACGCCGCAACCGGCAAGCCCTACGGCCGCGCCTTTCCCCGGGTGACGGTCCGCGATCAGGCCCGCGCCCAATGGCGATTGCTCGATGCGCTGGGGATCGAGAAGGCCGCCCTGGCGGTCGGCGGATCGCTCGGCGGCATGGTCGCGTTGGAAGTTGCGTTGGAGCGGCCGGGAGACATCAGCCGGGTCGTACCGATCGCGGCACCCGCCCGGATCGGCCAGCTCGCGGTGGGCTGGGACCACATCCAGCTGGAGATCGTCGATCGATTGGGCATGGACGGGCTTGACCTGGCCCGCCAGCTCGCGATCACGACTTACCGCAGCGAGATCGACTTCGAGCAGCGCTTCACGGGGCGCGTGGAGCCGGACGGAACGCCATCTGTCGTCAGCTACCTGCGCCATCAAGGCCGCAAGCTCCTGGAGAGATTCGACCCGGACACCTACCGAACCCTCGTCCTGGCGATGGATGCCCATGATGTCGGCCGCGGGCGAGGCGGGCTGGTCGCGGCGCTGCAGAAGCTTGCGGCGTACGGGACGCAGCTGACCGGCGTCGGCATCGAGGGCGACATCCTCTACGGCACCAACCAGGTCCAGGCGATGGTCGAGGCGGCCACGGCGGCCGGTATGGACGCGGCCTACCGCGAGATCCTCTCGACCAAGGGCCACGACGCCTTCCTGGTCGAGTGGGAGCAACTGCGCACGATCCTGACCGAGGCGCTCAAGTAGGGAGGGGGCGAGGTACGTAAGCCCCGGCTGCGGTTCAGGAGTGGCGCGAGAGAGTCAATTCGACGATAGCGTCGGGCGATGCCGGCACGACCAAGCCGCCCTCGGCCGTCGCCTCGTTTGTGCCACCGGTGACAGACTCGACGGTCTCCCCCACGAGAAGCAAGCGCCAGCCCGCCGCCGCGTGAGGCGTCGCGGTGACCCGCCTGCCCTCTCGGCGAAGCTCAAAGACCGAACCCGGTCCCCCATCCTGCGCAGGGACTAAGACGCTCACCCGTGCACCATCCTCGATGGCGTACGCCCGCAGGGTGACGCCTCGAGCGTAGTCGTAGTCCGCCCTGGCCTCGGAGTCGCCGATGGGGAGGACCGAATTCGGGCGCACCAGCACGGGCAGACTCGAATACGGGTGGCGTTCCTCTCGCCAACCGGGCCCTTCGACGACTGCGCCGCTGAGGAGGTTCGTCCATCTTCCGGCGGGGACGTAGTACGTGACGGTGCCGGATTCCGTGAAGACCGGAGCAACGAGGAGGCGCTCTCCGAGCATGTACTGCCGGTCCAGGTACGCGCAGCCCGGGTCGTCCGGGAACTCGAGGCACATCGCCCGCATCATCGGAATGCCACGCTCATGAGCCTCGACCGCCGCCCCGTAGAGGTACGGCATCAGGCGGTTCTTGAGTTTCGTGAACTTGCGCATGACGTCGACCGCCTCGTCGTCGAACAGCCACGGCACCCGATAGGATTCATTGCCGTGGAGCCGGCTGTGCGACGAGAGCAGGCCGAATGCGATCCAGCGCTTGAAGACCGACGCAGGGGGCGTTCCCTCAAACCCGCCTATGTCGTGGCTCCAGAAACCGAAGCCCGAGAGGCCGAGCGAGAGCCCGCCGCGGAGGCTCTCGGCCATCGACTCGAAGGTCGATTCGCAATCCCCGCCCCAGTTTACCGGGAACTGCTGAGTCCCCGCGGTCGCGGAGCGGGCGAACACTACGGCGTCCCCCTTGCCCCGTCGCTCCTCGAGCAACTCGAAGACCGTCCGGTTGTAGAGGTAGGTGTAGTAGTTGTGCATACGCTCGGGATCGGAGCCGTCGAAATAGGCGACATCGGTGGGGATGCGCTCGCCGAAGTCGGTTTTGAAGCAGTCGACGCCCATCTCGAGGAGGTCGTCGAGCTTGGCCGCGTACCACCTGCGGGCCTCGGGATTAGTGAAGTCGACGAGGCCCATACCGGACTGCCAGCGATCCCATTGCCAGACGTCGCCGTTCGGTCGCTTCAGCAGGTAGCCCCCGGCACTCCCCTCGGCAAAGAGTGGCGAGCGCTGGGCGATGTAGGGATTGATCCACAGGCTGACCCGCAGCCCGTCCGCCTTGAGCCTGGCGAGCATCGCCCGCGGATCCGGGAACGTCCGCGGGTCCCACACAAAGTCGCACCAGTTGAACTCGCGCATCCAGAACGA
>CAZRUC010000233.1:0-4179 GCA_964603175.1 uncultured Anaerolineaceae bacterium | reverse complement strand
GGAGACGCCACCGCGCTGGCCGCCGGCGCGCTCCTCGCATTCGTCGACGGCCTCGCGGTCGTGGGTATCGCAGTCCTCATGTTTCCGTTCCTGAGACACACCAGTGAGCCGCTTGCCCTTGGATACGTCGGTCTGCGAGTCGCCGAACTCGGAGTGGTGCTCCTCTACATGGTGGCTCCGCTCATCGTGCTCGCGCTCGGCAACGGAGCGCGCGACGGCACGGTCGATGCGTCCGCTTCCCAGTCGCTGGGCTCGCTCTTCAAGGCACAACACGACGTGACCATCGTGCTGCTCTATCTCTTCACGGGCGCGTCCGGGATCTTCGTCGCCTGCTTGCTGTATCGATCGAAGCTGGTCCCGCGCCCGCTTGCAGTCCTTGGGCTCATCGGCTATCCGGTGTTGCTCGCGGGAGCCGTCCTGGCCATGTTCGGTGTGATCGACGTGACACAGGGCGCCGGGATGCTCGCCATGCTCCCGGGCGGCCTCTTCGAGCTGATCCTCCCGATCTGGCTCCTCGCCAAGGGGTTCAGCCATCCCGTCGTGACGGGGCTGAAGTCTTCCGACCCGACCGATCGCGCGTCCATGGCGGCCCTGGGTCAGGCCGCCGTCAACACGTAGTACGCCGGAGCGGCGACCCTTGGCCGCCGCCCCGATCCCCAATTCCGTCCAGCGCTGAGACCGGGCGATCGTCGCCACGGGCAGCGACTCCTACCCGGGCAAGATCGTCGTGACCGACAAGTCCGGCGGCGCAGCCGCCCGGAGCCCGATGGAGATCGCCCTGGCCGACGACATCGCCGCGCTCGACGTCAGCATCAGCCGCAACGGGCACGGAGCTATGTCCCAAGACCTTGACCCACAAGCCGATCCAAGCCGACCGATGGCCTATCAGATCCGGATTGCAGGCCAGCTCGATTCTCGATGGGCGGACTGGTTCGAGGGCCTGACGATCACGCTCGACGGCAGCGACTCGCTCATCACAGGCCCGGTGGTCGACCAGGCCGCGTTACATGGGTTGCTCAAGAGAGTGCGTGACCTGGGAATGCCTTTGATCTCGGTCACCCCTGTTGAGCCCGGCCTCCCGACTACGCTCGAGACCGGCCAGGCAGGTGTGTCAGATGTCAAGTCGAACGTTGGCGTGGGCGGCTTGTCTACGTCAACGTCGACCACAACAGGAGATAGAGAATGAATGCGGGCGCACGAACCGGAGAACCATGAGAGCAGTAGTGTGCACGGACTACGGAGCACCGGATCTTCTTCAACTCAGAGACGTTCCGAAGCCGGTTCCGAAGGACAACGAAGTGCTGGTTCGGATCCGCGCCACGACGGTCAGCGCGGCCGATTGCGAGCTGCGGAGATTCGACTTCGCCCTCTGGATCTGGGTGCCCACGCGGCTGGCGTTCGGCATCCGAAGACCGCGACGACGCGTTCTCGGGCACGAGCTCGCCGGGGACGTCGATGCGGTCGGCGGGAAGGTCAGGTCGTTCCGGAAAGGCGACAGGGTCTTCGCGGCGACGGGCATCGGGCTGGGAGCCCACGCGGAATACATCTGCCTGCGCGAGAGCCCCCAGACCGGGGCGATCGCGACGATGCCGGCGACCGTAGGCTACGAGGAGGCTGCGGCCGTACCCTACGGGGGAGGCGAGGCCTTGCAGTTCCTCCGGAAGGCGAATGTCCGGAGCGGACAGCGGGTCCTGGTCAACGGGGCGGGAGGGAGCTTCGGCACGTTCGCGGTCCAGCTCGCCAAGGTCCTCGGAGCGCACGTGACCGCGGTGGACAGTGCGCCGAAGCTGGAGATGTTGCGCGCCGAAACCGGCCAGAAGTTGGGGAACGTCGTTGTCGTCGTCGCATAGTTGCGGCCCGACCCGCCAGTTCACACGCGAGTCGGAGTGGGACATTCAGGTCGTTGCGATCGTCTTGACTCCACTCGCACCTACAGCTCGAGCTTACGCCGTTCGTGCGTCCACGAGGGCCCGCCAAACTCGCGCTCCCCTGATCGGGACCGGCTTCGTTTCGGGTATGGCGTCCGGGAACTCGAATCCTGTCGCCCGTGCGGTCGTGAGGACGGCCTCGAAGACCGATTAGCACCGCGCTTCTTGCTCGCGCTCCGCCTTAGGTTCTTAGGTTCCGCGACAGATCGCCTTTCGTGGGCGTGATGGCCGGTTTAGCACCGCGCTTCTCGGCGTCCCAACGGCCCCTGGACGGGCGGCGAATCTTTCACGAGCGCCGCATAAACCGGTTTGCGAAGCTGACGCTGTAGCGCGAATTACACGCCCTCACGCACAGCTTGTAAGTGGACACGAAATGGGGGTTCTGAGCGTGAATCTCACGAGAAGAGCACCGCGCTCAGGAGCGTCTGACTTGGAAGGCTGACGCTCTACCGACTGAGCTACTCCCGCTCGTGAGCCTTACTTTGTTAGGACAAGCTACCCGTACGGAGAGCCTCAAGCCTAACAAACAGTGGGTCAGATGAGCATTGCCCTTCGCGGCGGCAAAGGCTCGATGAGCACCACGCTCGTAGAGCGTATAACTGTAGCCGATTCCCGTCGTTTCACGCTCAGCGCACAGCGTCTAACTACACGCTGTCGCTCTTGAGCCTCGAAGCAATTTGCTCGAGCCCACCGGTTGGCGAACCTAACCTCGCGGAGGGTTCCCCGCCCTTGCGCCTCATAGCCCATCCGACTGGGCGGGGGCAATGCCGCTCCAATTGCGCAGAATGCTGCCCATTTGGATCAGATTGGCTGTCAGGCCGAGATTGCGTAGGCGAAACTGCGCGTTCGGCCACGGAAGCCCTTCTCCGATATCCACAAGCTGACGCTGTCGAGCCTTCCCTAGCTGTGCCGGACTGGAGGGAATGTCATAGTTCCTCTGGCCTCGGCAGCCCACGCTCGAGCAGCGTCCGCCGCCGCCCTCCCATCGACCTGGCGGGCACCCATGTCCACTCGTCGAGTGCCGCGACCACCGTGTAATCCGACGGTGCTTGTACCAGGGATTGACACCGAAGATACCTCGTGTAATCTTGTCCTATGACATTAGATAAAGGCGACAGCACGTCACATGTTGAGGACGGCGGCCCGGCGTCGGCGATCGTATTCCGACTCGACACTGCGTCTGGCGTGCCGACCTACCTGCAGCTCGTTCAGCAGGTCGAGCACGCGCTGAGGCTCGGCTACCTCAAACCGGGCGACCAGCTACCCAAGGTTAGAGACGCAGTCGCCACCCTGGCGATCAACCCAAATACTGTGCTCAAGGCCTACCGCGAGCTGGAGACCAAAGGCCTGGCTGCCGGACGCCCCGGCCAGGGGACTTTCATCCGAGCAACCCTTAGCCAGATTGCGGCGCCAGAACTAGCTGAGCTTCGCCGCTCCTTGCTTCGTTGGCTGGCGGTGGCAGACACGGCCGGGCTTGATGAGGACGGAATCGCGGCCCTATTCACTAGCGTGATGAGGGATTTTCGTGACCGGCCCGACGGCTCTATTGAGCTGGGAGAGCCGCCGGCCGGATCCAGGAACGTCGCATGAACGTTATCGAAGCCATTGGCCTGGGCAAGCGTTACGGCAGCAACTGGGCGCTACGCGGGTGCGCGCTCGCGATTCCTCAAGGTCACGTGGCCGCCCTGGTCGGCCCGAACGGCGCGGGCAAGACCACCCTGCTGAACCTGGCAGTCGGTCTCGCGGTGCCGACCGCCGGGGTCGTCAGCGTCATTGGCGGCTGTCCGGCCGGGTCGCCGGCCGCACTGGACGCCATCGGTTTCGTCGCGCAGGACATGCCGCTCTACAAGAACCTATCCGTCGCGGACATGCTGCATATGACCCGCAATCTCAACAGGCGCTTCGACCAGCATTACGCCGAGGCCCGGTTGGCCGAATTGGACATCCCACTAGAGCGTGCAGCCGGCAAGATGTCCGGCGGCCAGCAGTCACAACTCGCCCTGACCCTGGCGCTTGCCCGGCGCCCGAGGCTGCTCATTCTCGATGAGCCCATGGCGATGCTCGACCCCCTTGCCCGTCATGACTTCATGGCGACAGTGATGGCCGCGGTAGCCGAGGACGGTGTGTCGGTGGTGCTGTCGTCGCACGTTTTGACCGAGCTCGAGCGGGTGGCCGATTACCTCGTCCTCATCTCACACGGCAGCGTCCAGGTCGCCGGTGAGGTGGACAGCCTGCTCGCCGGTCACCGCCT
>CAZRUC010000232.1:0-4191 GCA_964603175.1 uncultured Anaerolineaceae bacterium | reverse complement strand
CCGTGCGACGATGTCCGGCCGCAGGCAGATTGCCCAGCGTCTGGTCCCGACCCCAGACATTCGAAGAACTGAGACGCCGTCGACGGTCTCCCTGGCTGGGAATCGGCGGGTATCGATGCCCATGACGTCTCGATCCAGCGTCAAGACGGTGACGTCGTATCCGGCACTGGCTTGGGCCACGGCCAGATCGTGCACGTATCGCTCTGTCCCGCCAACCAGGGGGTCATATCGGCGGACGATGTGCAAGGCACGGACCGGAGCCTGCACCGCCCCTGGCCGTGCATCGGAGCCTCCCCCCGGGAGGGGGCGGATCAAGGCTGTGAAGCTTTGCGGGGGCGCCTTGGCAGCCAGCCACGAAGGCGAGGCCTGGTGAGCCCGGCGACCTTAGGCGAAGAAGCCAGCACCAGGCTGGTCGCCAGGCCGAGAAGGAGCCAGGCGGAAGCCGCCGTCGTGAACCGCATCATCGCCGAGGACGTCGAGGCCGAGACCAGGGATCCGACGAGAGCGGCCGCGGTGCCGATAGGGAGCCACTTGCGGGTCGATTGCCTGGCACCGCGGACGAGCGCCACGATCAAGCCGAGGCACCAGGCAAAGAAGGCAGCCGCGCCCAAAGGCCCGGTGGACACCAACACCGACAGGTAGAGATCCTCGCCGATCCCGGCCGACTCGATGTCAGAAGTGTTGTTGACTGCCGGCGTGCCGCTCTGTCCAGAAGGGGTCGGACTCGGACTCGCCACGATCTGCGGGGTCGGACTGGCCGGGGGCAGATTGGTGACGACGCGATCCGCGCTGCCGAGCCCCATGCCGAATACGTTCTCCATGACGGCTTGTACGTCGCGGCCGAGCGCCTCCATGTGCCCGATCATCGAGCCGTCATTCCGGTTGAGGGCTGAACTGATCGATTGATTGAAGGGCGGCACGGAAACCAGGAAGATGCCCATGATCGTGAGACACAGAAAGGCCATGCGAAGCCGGCGGAAGATGTAGCCGCACATCACTACGGCAACGGCGACCGCAAGCCAGGCCCCTCGAGAAAGTGTGACGATCGTGGCCAAGGCGAAGAGGAGGCTCACGAGAATCAGGCCGGCGGTCATCAGCCGTTTGCCGCGAGCCTCGCCGCCATACCAAGCTGCCACCGTGAGCCCGAGCGGCAGGATGAAATAGCCCGCGGCGCCGACCGGGTGCGCGAACGTGGCAATCGCGCGTGGATACGTTCCCCCGCCAGCTCCGTAGTCGCCGAGCAGGCTGATGTCCCACAGGGATATCGCGCTGGGGACGCCCTGGACGATCCGTTCGAACGAGACGAGATCGAGTGTCGACGACCAGAAGGTGATCGGCAGCACGAAATACTCGACGATGGCTATCAGGGCGACCACGGCCGAAGCAACGACAAAGGCCCTGAAGATGAACCTCACGTCCGCGCCGACTAGATAGGCCAACCGCCCCAGGGCATATGCCTCGACCGGCAGCGCGAACTCACGCGCCGCAGAGGCCACCGTAGTAAACGCGTGATCGGAGCCCAACAGCCACGGAACGATCGAGTAGACCACGACCAGAACCACATAGGCGATCGCCAGCTTGTCGAACCAGCGCAGCTTGAGCGTGCGCCAGGTTACCCCGAGCGCATACAGCAGAAGCAATGCGACGGCGGCGTCTTTGAGCAGCAGCGTGGCTCGCGAAAGCCCCACCGAATGGCCGTACTGAAACACCGCGACGGCGATGGGCGTTTGGAGGGGCAGCCACACCAATATCAGGACCAGAGCCCATGTCATCAGCCTGGCGGTCCGCCCGAGCACGTCACCCTCGGTCGTGGCGTGTGTCGCGGTCCCATGGGCCGTCGAGGCGCCTACTCCTGACACTAACCCCTCCTCAGTCGTCACCTGATCGGCCCGGTGATTATACGGACCGTGGCGACCCGCGTGGAATGAGGGGCGCCGGGCTCGACTAGAGCCTCTGATCGAGCGCGAGGGCAAACGCCCGACCCGTGCCTTGAGAATCGTAGGTCGCCGCTCTTGCCAGACCGGCGCGCCTTAGCTTGTCGGCCACCGTCGGGCTGTCGAGGAGTTCGTCGAGCGCCGCGACCCAGTCGTCCGGCTTCGTCGGGTCGAGTCTCAGAGCGGCGTCTCCGGCCACTTCCTCGAAGACGGGAATCGCCGAGCAGCAGCACGGCACGCCGGCCGCCATGGCCTCGACGAGTGGCATCCCGAAGCCCTCGTAGACGGACGGCATAAGGAGCGCCGATGCGCCGGCGTAGAGCGCGTCCCGCTGCTGGTCCGTAACGTAACCCGGCCACACGACCGTGCCTTCGTTCTCCATCGCCCGCAGCGCCGCGACCTCGTCGTCGCTCGACCAACCTCGGCGGCCCACCAGAACGAGCCTCAGATCGCGGCCTCGTTGGCGAAGACGCGCCACGACCGCAGCTGCCATCAACACGTTCTTGCGCGGCTCGACGGTTCCGACCATCAGCGCGTAGGGCCCGACGATGCCGATGCCGGCCAGCCAATCATGCGCCGGCGGGGAGCCGGCCGGTCGCGCCGGAAACCATGGCGGGACGACCACCCCCCGCGCTTTGGGAAAGAGGCCCCGAATGTCGGCCGCCGCCGCTTCCGACCCGAAGATGAGAGGGTGGCGACGGATCGCTCTTCCCAACAGCGCGTGTTCGAAGAGCTTCGTGCGCCAGGTCTGGTGTTCGGGCACGCGGAAGCTGCTCACGTCGAGGACGACGACCAACGCCGGAACGTGAGGGAGGCTTGGGATCACGAGGCTGGTCGAAACGTAGGCCGCGACTGGGTGGCGTCGGAGGTGCAGCCACACAGCCAGATGCCACAGTGGGCCACTCCGAGGGACGACGATCACCTCGACCGAGGCGGGAAGCTGAAGCTCGCGGCCGGAAACGTAGGCGCGGACGTCCAAGTCGGGGAGCTCGGTGGCGGCAGACACGATCGCCAGAAGGTGCTTGCCGATTCCAGTCGGCTGGCCCTCGGCGGACCTCAGATCGAACGCGACTGTCCGGACGCTCACCGTCGGTCGTCCAGGGCTCTCCCGTAGGCGGCGAGATGCAGCTCCGCGATCTCGCCCCACGCCTCGTCGGGTGTCGTCGAGCTGCGCTGTTGGGGATGAGCTGGCGCCTCGAGGATTGCGGACGCGAGCGCCTCGCGATCATTGGGCGGAACCAGAGCGGTGTTAGTTTCCTGGTCGAATCCACTTCTCTGGGCGCTCGTTGTGACCACATAGAGTCCATGGGCGACCGCCCCTGCGTACGTGCCCCTGTTCTGGCGCAGGCCTTCTCGAAAGGGCAAGACGCATACGTCGAAGGCACGGAGCTCAGCCGAGAGTTGCTCGGTCGGCAGTTTGCCCGTCGTCCGGATCGCGCTCGCTATGCCCAAGCTCTCTGCCTTCCGCGTCAGCGAGGCGATGTATTCCGCTTCCGGTCCCGGGTCGCCGGCAAGCACGAGTCGGGCCGGCCGAACTCGTCGGATCTGGGCGAAGGCTTCGAGCAGGAGATCGACTCCTTTGTCCGGCCGAATGAAGCCCCAATACCCGACCGTGAGCTCGCCTCCGCCCGACGTTTCATCGCGACGGGCGGCCATCGCCGTAGGCCAAACGTTGGCGGCGAGGGGGATCAGCTCCGTTTTGGGGCCCCGTCTCCAGGCGAGATGCCTCTCGATCGAAGCAAGCTCGGTTGGATCCGGCGCGATCACCAGGTCGCAAGCGGCCACTGCCAGGGCGAGTCTGGCCCGATGCCGTAGCCGAAAACGTTGGAACTCATGCAGCGTGGTCGCGAGGAGAGGCCGGGGCCGGGATCGCCGGAGCCGCACCGCCCACGGCGCGAAGGAGGCGCCGAACCCCCGCCCGAATCCGACGCCGGGGAACTGCAGGTGCAGCACGTCAGGGTGCTCGCGTTGCGCCGCCGCCGCGACACGACCCGCGTCGCGAAGCGACCACGCGGTCCGCAGAGGAACGATCCGGTAATCCGTCGGTTGCCGGAGCTCAGGCGACTCGGTCGTAATGACGACGACATCGTGATCGAGTCTTGCGAGGGCGCGGGCCAGCGCATCGACATAGTCGCCGATGCCGCACGACACCTCCGGCAGCGCCCCGCTGATGAAGCAAATCTTCATTGGCCCTCGTCCGTCCGGCACTCACCGGCTGCCAACCTGCCCGAGCAGCCTCGGATGCTATCATCCGTCG
>CAZRUC010000231.1:0-4201 GCA_964603175.1 uncultured Anaerolineaceae bacterium | reverse complement strand
TGGCACGGTCGGGCAAGTGGGACCGCGACATGAGGACGAACCCGCATCCGAAGCCTCGCCCGATGCCACAATCGACACGCTCGCAGGAGCCAATCTCGCCGTCGAGCGACGCTCGCGCGCGGCCCGTCGCCGCGCAGGTCGTAGGGCGGCTGCCCGTGCCGCCAATCCACCTACTACTTGATGCCAGAGGTAGCGATGAAACACTCCCAGGACCTACACGCGGACGTTGCTGAAGTGCTGTTGTCCGAGGACCAGATCCGGGCCAAGGTGGCTGAGCTCGGGCAGCGGATCACCGCCGACTACGCCGGCAATGAGGTGACGCTCGTCAGCGTGCTCAAGGGTTCGTTGCCTTTCATGGCCGACCTGATGCGGCAGATCGACCTGCCCCTCCGGATCGACCTCATGGAGGTGTCGAGCTACGGCGGGACCGCGATCGAGTCGTCGGGCTTGGTGAGGATCCTCAAGGATCTCAGCGCGCCGATCGACGGTCGCCACGTTCTGCTGGTCGAAGACATCATCGATACCGGGCTGACGCTGAACTACCTGTTGCGCTACCTGCGTGGCAAGAATCCAAGCTCGATCAAGGTGTGCTCCCTGCTCGACAAGCCGGCCCGACGTTTGGTGGAGATTCCCCTCGACTACGTGGGGTTTGAGATCCCGGACGCCTTCGTGGTGGGGTATGGTCTCGACTACGGAGAGGTCTACCGTAACCTGCGCTTCGTGGGCGTCCTTCGCCCCGAGGCTTACGAGTCGTAAGGGGCGCCCGATGAATTCGAGCACGACTGGCCGCGGCCGCCTGGTCGTCGCAGCAGGCGCGATCGTCCTCATCGCTGCGTGCTTTCTGCAGTGGTGGGAGATGGGCGGCGGCCAGGGTCTCCCCGAGCTGAAGGACATCGGGATTTCCGACGGACGTGTCCTCCTGATCTTCATCGCCGCGACCGCGAGCTTGTTCCTGCTCACGCTGCCGCTGGCGTCGGAGTCAGCCGTAGCGATAGATCACCCACTCTCGTTCGTCGTGCTCCTGGTCGCGGCAGCGGTGGGGTTCCTGCTGCGCCTGGTCTCATTTGTTCAGCAGCCGGTGGCCTTCCCGTTCCCGCCCCTCAAGGGCCCGGGCTTCTGGATAGCGGCGGTTGGCCTGCTGATATTCGCTCGTGGCGTCTTCGAGGTCGTGGACTCCCGCCGGGCCTACTAGCCGCGCCTCGGGGTCGATTGATTGCGATTCTGCCGATGGCGTATAGTGGATTGCGGCGAGCCGTACGCAACAGCGCGGCCGTCAATCGATCTGGCGTGGCTGTCGAGCGGAATTCCGCTCGCCACCCCGAGAGCGCCCGGCACCACAGCAAGCGACCGTCTCTAGTTTTTGTCAGTCGCGGCAGTGCGATCGCCCTCTCGTTTCGAGGTTCGTCCGTTCGAGTGGAGTACCTGGTCAGACAGGCCCGTATAACCGATATAGACCGGTTGTCCGCGTTATGCGCGGAAAATGGGGTTGCTCCGGCATTGGTTTCTCCGATCGACGCGACGGGTCTGCTTCGCCAGCTCGTGTACATACCGAACGCGAGCGTTCTGATCGCAGAGGTTGGTCGCCAGATGGCTGGCGGCGCCATTCTCGCCCTGAGGCCGTCGGTGCAAGCCGGTGGGTTCGTCGGCACGGTTGACGTGCTGGTGGTCGGGCGAGGTTATGACACTGAAGAAGTGGCCGACGCGCTCATCGACGAGATGCTCCGTTCAGCACGCAACAAGGGTTGCGTCACGGTCGAAGTCATGTTGGCGAAGAACGCCGCGCTACGCGCGTGCTGGCAGCGCCACGGCTTCGCGGAGGCGGCAACTCACACTTATCGCATTGCAGTCGCGGATAGGGCTCCGGCTGCTCGCTAAATAACCCGTCGTAGCCGAGCAGCCAGAGAGCGCCGGCGCCACGGATAGACCAAGGAGTCTCTCGTGAGTAAAAATGTCGCCGTCTTCGTAGACGTGGCGAACATCTTCTATGCAGCAAAGGCGGCCGGTGTAGACATCGACTACGTCACGCTGCTCAAGGCGGCGGTCGCCGGACGTGATTTCGTCCGCGCCTACGCCTACACCGGTCTCGATCCCGAGAACGAAAACCAGCGCAACTTCCATTCATTCCTGGCTCGTAACAACTACAAGGTTGTGAGCAAGGACATCCGCAAGTATGGCGACGGCAAGGTCAAGGCCAACCTCGACATCGAGTTGGTCGTCGACATGATGAAGACCGCTCGGAACCTCGACGTGGCAGTCGTGATCAGCGGTGACGGCGACTTCGCCCCCGCCATCCGCGCAGTCCAGGAGATGGGCGTCCGCGTCGAAGTCATCAGCTTCCGCGGCAACACCAGCTCCGACCTGATCGAGGTCGCCGACGTCTTCACCGACATCATCCAGGTTGCCCGCGTCGATCGCGACTCCTCTCGCTCCGGCCGACGCGTCGCCGGCGACGAAGAAGACCTGTCGATGACAGAAGTCCCCGACAAGCAGACCGAAGGCCGAGGCGGACGCCGGGGACGCGGTCGCGCTCGGGACGGCGGCCGCACACCCGACGCCGCTGTCACGGTTTCGGCGGGATCGCCCACGCGAGACGGCCGCTCCGGCGGTCGAGTGGCGGGCCGAGGCACAACAGGAGCGCGCATCGCCGCCTCGTCGGAGGGATCGTCGGCCGGCCATTTCGTGGCCATGCCCGGCGAGAAGCTGTCGCGAGTCCAGCCGGTGGGCGCGGACGCCGTTGAAGATTCGGCAGAAGAGCCGGAGGAGCTCGTCGAAGGCCTCGATATCGAGGCTGGTACGGGCGAACAGGCCGGTGACGGCACCGGACGCCGGCGTCGTCGGCGCGGGGGACGCGGTCGCGGACACGGCGCCCGGACTCCTGAAGAAGCTCTAGCCGAAGGGGCGAGCGAGGAGCTCGCGGACGAAGCCGAAGAGGCCGAGGCCGAGGCAGCGCCCGTATCCGCGCCTGCCCAAAGGCCGAACCAGTTCGGCTCGGTCTGGGATTCGCAGATCGGAATGGCCGGACGGCCGTCCAGGCTGGCCCCGATCGCGCCCGAAGAAGACGATTTCGCCGAGCCGGAGATCCCCGAGTACCTGCTCGCCGAGCGGCGCCGGAGCAATGCCGGCGGCGGCGGTGGACGCGGTCGCAACCAGGGCGGGCGTGGCGGCGCACGAAGCGCTTACGCGTCGGCCGTGGAGCGGGAGCGCTACGGCGGCCGGTCCCCGAGTCGTTTCCCCGAGCCGGCGCGACAGTCGCAGCCTCAGTCACAGCCACAACCGCAACGTCGGCGCGACGAGCGTCCCTCGCGGCCCGTTCAGCCGCCGCAGCAGCATCGAGGTCTGCCTCGAGGCGGCGGCCGTGATTCGAACGAGCCGTGGAGCGAGGTCCCGCCGGAGCTCGAGGAGTTGCTGCGAGCCCAGCTGGCCACCAAGCTCAGCAGGCCCGTCGAGCAGCCGAGCGGAGGTCGTGCCGAAGGAGCCGTCCAGGCCCCGGAGCCCACGGTCGAAGCCGAAGCTGCCGTCAAGCCGGCGGCGCGGAGAGGCGGTCGCCGCAAGGTCGAAGCCGCTCCCGAGCAGAACGCGGTGGCAGAGGTAGCTCAGTCGGCCGCTCCGGAGACCACGGCCGATGCGCCCGCTCCGGCAGTCAAGCCGGCGACCCGTAGCCGGCGCAAGCCGGCCGCGACCGCCGAGCCGGTTGCCGAATCGGCCGCCCCGGTAGAGTCGGCCGCACCGGTAGAGCCGGGAGAGCCGGCTGCGCCCAAGCGCCGTGCTCCCGCCCGACGCAAGCCCGCCGCCGTCGAGCCCGCCGGCGAGTAGCCGCACTCTTGCCACTCAGCCCCTCGGGCCCGCGGCCCATTTCGAGGCAGCTGCCGATGGAACATGTTGTGACTCGCGGTCAGCCACGTGCGCTGGCCGCAGTCCGCTCCATGGTCCTCGGTTCCGCACCGCATGCCGTGCTCTTCGTTGGGCCGGCATCGAGCGGCAAGACCACGCTCGCCATGGACCTCGCCGCGGGGCTGCTGTGCCTCGATCCAGATCCGGCAGCGCGACCCTGTCGCACGTGCCGCGGCTGCCATCAGGTCGCGTCCGGCAATCACCCCGACCTCCACAGGCTCGCGCCCGATGGCCCGGGCGGCCAGGTTCGCAGCGGAAAGGCGACCGACCCCGAGCCCGGAACGGTTCGTCACCTCATCGGCGAACTGGC
>CAZRUC010000230.1:759-4212 GCA_964603175.1 uncultured Anaerolineaceae bacterium | reverse complement strand
ACGGCAGCGTCCAGGTCGCCGGTGAGGTGGACAGCCTGCTCGCCGGTCACCGCCTCTTGACTGGTCCGACAGCCCCAGCCGGCGGCTATCCCGAGCAGTTGGACGTGGTACACGCACGGCGAGGTCAGTCGCAGGCTCACCTGCTCGTTCGGCTCAATGGAACGAAGGACATCGTACCGCCGGGGTGGGAAGCGCACCCGGTCAGTCTGGAAGAACTGACCCTGGCGTACCTGCGGGAGCCAGGCGCGATGGCGCTCCCCGGTCCGACCCGCCTTGAGGACTCCACTCCGACGGAGGAGTCTACGTGGGCACATTGACCGTTCCTGCGCGGCAGGAATCGCACCTGAGTCTCCGGCCTGTACCGTGGCGGAAGATGGCGTGGGTCGTGTGGCGACAGCACCGGCTTGCGTTGGCTGGCGTCGTGGCGCTCTTCGGCGTGGCAGGGGCGTACCTCCTGATCACTGGTCTGCAGATGTACAACGACTACGCGGCCGTGACTGCCTGCCGTCCGGCGGCTTCGGATATCTGCGTTCGGGCGGCCACCGACTTCCTTGCGGCCCACGCCCCCGGCGCGGGGATCACCTTCGCCCTGTTGCAGATGATCCCGGCCCTCCTAGGCGCCTTCCTTGGCGCACCATTGATCGCTCGGGAGTTCGAGACCGGCACGTTCCGGTACGCCTTTACCCAGGGCTTCGGACGGACAAGGTGGGCGATCGCCAAGCTGGTGCCGCTGGCGGTCGTCGTGGCAGTCGCGGCGGGATTGTTCAGTCTGGCGGTCTCCTGGTATTTCGCGCCGCTCAACGGCGCGGGAGACGACAACGGCCCTCTGTATCCCACCATCTTCGACTTGCTGGGGGTCGCGTTCGCCGCTTGGACGCTGGCTGCGTTCGCGATTGGCGCCTTGGCCGGCGTCCTCATCCGCCGCGTCATCCCCGCGATGGTCGCTACGATCGGCGCGTGGGCAGGGCTCGCCTTCGTGGCCGCGCTCTTCCTGCGCCCGCACTACATGGCGCCCTTGACCACCGGTGATCCGAACGTGGTGGCGCATGGAGACTGGGTGATGAGCCAGGTGTGGACCCAAAGTGGTCAGCCCGTCACCTTGGACATGCTCAACCGGACCCTCGGGGCTGTGGACGTCCGAGCGATAACCCCTCAGCTGTTCCAACCCGGGCCCTCGACCCCTGCCAACCTCGGCGACCCGGTGCAGTACCTGATCCAGCACGGCTATACGTACTTGACGACCTACGAACCAGCCAGCCGATTCTGGACGTTCCAGGCGATCGAAGGCGGCTGGCTGATCGTGCTCTCCCTCCTGCTTATCGCGACGACCGTCTGGCTGGTTCGGCGCCGTGCCAGCTGAGACGTCAGGCCTTCCCGTCCCCGATGCAACGCGCCGTGGATCTGGCCGAAACTCACTCGACGGTGTCGGGCTGACCCCGGAGCACCCGTCTGATTAGCAAGGCGAGGTGGCACTACCGTGACGACGAAGCGTAGTCGCCCGCTCGGCGCCCTCGTGCTGCCATTGCTCTTGGGCGCCATCGTGGCCGGTTGTGCCACGACCCCTGGGATGCCGCCTGTCGCCTTACCGACCGGGGCGGTCCCGACCGGGGCGGTCCCGATCGGGGCGTCGGCGCCTGGGTCAGTCGACATCAGCAACGGCGGCAGCGGGCTCGCATCCAGCGAGACGACGGTCTGCACGTTCTACTTCCATTTCGTCCTGAACGCGAACAGTTCGGGCACTTACCGTGTCGAGACGCAACGCGGCGGCAAGGTGGTCATGAACGGGACGTGGGTTGCGGGCGCCGCTCCTGAGGTCCGGGTGCCGGCCCCGCCGGACATCCTGAGCCTCCCAGAAGGCGAGTACAACGTCTACTGGACCCAAGACGGCAGTGGCGGCGGCACGAAGCCGTTCCAGGTCGCGTGCCCGGACGCAAGTTAGTGACAGGGCATTGCTGGGCATTCAGGTCGTTCCGGTTGGTTCGACCCCTCTCGCCCCGACCACCTCTTGAGTCGCGACATCGGTTATCGAGCGCTGGACCGGGTGAGACCAGCCGCGACCGCATCGCGGCAGCGGAGGATCGCCGCCACTGATCGATCGACATCTACCTCTGTCGTACTCCAGTTCGAGACCGAGATCCGCATGGCGGCCATGCCGTGCCAGGTCGTGCCGCCAAGCCAGCACGTCCCATCGCTCTGGACGGCCGCGATGATCGAGCGCGTGAAGGCGTCGACGACGGCTCCGCGATCAGCCGGGCCGTTCTCGCTGGGCGGGACGAACTGGACCAGGACCTGGTTGAGCACGACTTCGTTGAGGATGACGACCCCGGGCGCGTCGCGCAGACCGTCGGCCATCCTGACCGCGAGGCGACAACAGCGCTCGATCATCGCCGCCAGCCCCTCGCGGCCGAGCGAGCGAAGGGCCGCGTAGACGGCGAACCCCCTGGCCCGACGCGACGACTCCGCAACCCAGTTGTAGGGGTCACGCTCGCCGCCTTGCGTCTCGACGTAGTAGGCCGCGCCGAGGGTCATCGCCGCATGGTGGGCAGCGGCGTCGCGGACGATCACGATGCCGGAGTCGTACGGCACGTTCAGCCACTTGTGGGCGTCGATCGTCCACGAATCGGCACTGGCTAGGCCGCCGACGAGGTGGCGAAGGGCGGGCGTCGCCGCGGCCCACAGTCCGAACGCGCCGTCGACATGGAGCCACGCATTCGGGCGGCCGCGGACCGCGGCGACGATCTCCGGCAGCGGGTCAAACGCGCCGGTGTCGACGTTGCCGGCCTGGGCGCAGACGATGACCGGCCCACTGAGCGTGGTGAGCGTCTCGCCGAGGGCGTCCGCCCGCATCCGCCCCTTGTCGTCGGTCGCGACCCGGAGAACGCGGTTGCGACCGAGCCCTAGCATCTGAAGCGAGGCTCGGATCGTCACGTGGGCTTCCTCGCCGATGACGAGCGCGATCGGCGGGGCACCGACAAGGCCGTCGTCCTCGACGTTCCAGCCCGCCCGCGCTAGGACCGCGTGGCGCCCCGCCGCCAAAGCCGTGAAGCTGGCCATCGTCGCGCCGCTCGTGAAGCCGACGCTCGAACCCGTCGGCAGCCCGAACAGCTCGATCAACCAGCCCGCGACGACCTCCTCGACGACCGCGGCGGCCGGCGACAGGACGTACAGCATGGCGTTCTGATCCCAGGTGCTCGACAGCCAGTCTGCGGCCAGTGCCGCTGGCAGCGACCCGCCAACCACGAAGCCGAAGTAGCGCGGCCCAGCGCTCGCCGCGAGGCCAGGTTCGACCGTGCGAGCCAGCTCGGCGACGATAGCCCGCGGGTCCGATGGTGCGTCCGGCAGGGGGCCGCCCAGCCTTGCCCGGAGCTCGCCGGAGGTCCCTCTCGGAGCGACCCTCCGGTCCGGCAGGGCGTCGAGGAAGACCGCGGCCAGGTCCGCCGTCCGGTGTAGCAG
>CAZRUC010000230.1:0-749 GCA_964603175.1 uncultured Anaerolineaceae bacterium | reverse complement strand
CTCGCCGCTCGCTCATTGAGCTGCTCCTTGCTCCCTGGGTTGGGTCATCGGTTGCTCTTCCGGGGTGCTTGTGTTCATGGACATCGACTGATTGGTCCGGCGCGAACTCGGACTCGGGGCTCGGTCAGCGCGTCCGACACGCCATGGTACGGGCGGTTGGGTATGTTCGCGACCGAGATCAGAAACGATGGCGACGGCGTGTCGGCTCTAATCCTCTCCCCCGACCGGGAGCTCTCCGCCGGGAATTCGACGGCCCTGACCACCCGCTTTTGGGCCGCCGTCCGCCTTCGATTCTTAGGTTTGGGCAGATCGCCGGAGAAACGCCGATTCAGCGGGCTTAGCACCGCGCATCTCAGGCCATGGCGCAGCCTCCACAGGGCCGCCGAATCTTTCAAACCCGCCTAGCAAACGGTCAAAAAGGCTGACGCTGTAGCGCGAATTTGACGCTGTCACGTAGAGCGCTTAACTGGACATGAAATGGGGTTCTGAGCGTGAATCTCACGAGAAGAGCACCGCGCTCAGCAGCTTCTGACTTGGAAGGCTGACGCTCTACCGACTGAGCTACTCCCGCTCGGTTTCATGCTCAACGCTACGGCACGGCCGCCGGCTCGGCAAGGCTCGCAGGGTACCACCTTGCGTGCCACCGAGAAGAAGAGCACCAGGACGCTGGTTTCGGGCATCTGTTGCGTAACAGCCGTCACCCGAAACACGAGGGCAGTTGGCGAGCGGGAATGGCCTCACGCATCGGG
>CAZRUC010000229.1:0-4236 GCA_964603175.1 uncultured Anaerolineaceae bacterium | reverse complement strand
CTTCCAAGCTGAATGTCGCGGGTTCGAGACCCGTCTCCCGCTCCAAACCCCATTTAGTACTTGGAACGACACCCAGCCTTTTTCGGTGTGAGTTGTGCGAAGCTTGCATCAGGCCGCCACAGCGCCCAGCCTGTCGGAGGCGGTGCGGTGGGGAGGGGCAATGTGCCCGGCTAAGTGACTCCCGTGGCGCGACGTCGCCGCGCCGCCAGTCGGTCGGATTGCTTCGCTCGCCGAACCGCAGCACACTGCGGTCATGGACTGGACAGTTGCTGTTGCGGTGGTCGCGGCGGCGCTCCTGTTTGCTATTCGCCTCTACGGTCTTCGTCGTGTGGCGGCCGGCCAGGGGAGTTTCGTGTGGCTCGCATCCATGCCCTTCTTGATCCCGGTAGGGATGTTCCTTTGGGGTGGGGTCCATATCCTGGCGGACGAGCCACTGGTCGGAGTCGTCCTGCTGACCGCAGGGGGCATTTACTTCGTGATCCTCTTCCGGTTCCTGAAGCGACTATCCAGTAGCCTCACGTCGGTCGCAGCGGGTGGTGATCGGGCCGCGGCACTGGAGCCCGTCATAGATTTCACGGTCACGATGGTTGAACTGATGCTGATCGGTGGCCTCGTGGCCGTGGTTGGTTTGATCGTGTGGGGAGTGAGTCAAGCGGCCCATTGATTCCCGGGCGTGGCTTCTTTCGCCCCGACTACTCGACCAAAGACAGCGACGACACGCTACGCTCGCCGTTCCACGAGGGACCCTACAGCGCTCAGACTCCCCGGACTTCCGAGACTCGTCTCCCGCCGCAACTCCAATTCGTGCCATTAGCAATCCATGGGCCTGGTGGCCGTGGTCAGTGAAGTGCGTCGTAGGCTGATCCCGGCGAGCAGCCGCAACGTACCGGCAATGTGGGGCGCAACTAGCGCGCTCGCGTGAACCCGAACAGTAGGAGGGGGCTGATGAGGATCCCGACGCCAAGGCGGCGGTGGGTCGTCGTCGTGGTGGTCTTGGTACTCGTCGCGGTCGCGACGATTCATTTCCTCGATCGCCCTAACCCGATCGAGTTCTATCGAGTCATCGACCAGCAGGCGATTGGCCTGGAGACGTCCGCGGGGCCGGGATCGTGGACAAGAGTCACGAGCCTGGTCGAGTCCCCGTCGAGCGTCACGGTCATCGTGAGCACCATCGAGATCTCATTCGGACCCGGCGCGGACGTGCGCGGTTTCGTTGAAGCGACCGCCAAACTGAGTTCGCCGTTGGGTGATCGAGTCGTCATAGACGGCAGCAGCGGTCAGACTCTCAAACCGGCGCCCAGCCCATGGCCTCCTCAATTGGGACCTCAACAGACGCCCTGAAGAGAGCAAACGAAGACACGATAACTGGACACGCTACGCTCGGCCCTCCACCAAAGTCGGATGGTCGGCGCACCGAAACTCGCGACCGGATCAACCAGGTAGCCCTCGATGTTTTCATCGAGCGGGGCTACGACGGCTCGACACTGCGCGAGATCGCCGACCGGCTAGGCGTAACCCGACCGGCGCTGTACTACCACGTCAAGAACAAGGAAGAATTACTGACCGGCATCCATCAGGAGCTCGCGGAATCCCTGGACCCAATCATCGACGCAGCCGTCGACGCTGGCCCCGGCTCGAGCACTCGCACCGACCTGCTCACTCGGATGGCGGGATTGATCGATGGACGGTGGGGTCGGTTCACTAGCTTCGCGCAGGCCAACGAGGCCGCCATGCGGACATTGACCGCAGCCGCCGCATTCCGCGAACGCATGGAGGCCCTCACCGTCATCCTTGCCCCTACCGATGACATCGAAGGACGCATGCGGGCCCGACTCGCTCTCGACGCCTTGTTCATGGCCAGCGCCCGCGACCGCCAGCTCGGCGGCACGCATCGAGAGCGGATGAAGGTCGCCCTGTCCATGGCACTGCGACTGGTCGACGAACCGCCCATGTAGCGCGCGTTATTGCCGGCCGCTCCACCGGGCCGCCCTATTTGCGCACCAGTTGCTGCTATTGGGATCAGGCCACGGTCACTACTACGTTTCCCTTCTTGTGCCCCTCGTCAACGTACCTGTGGGCTTCGGGGATCTGCTCCAGCGAATAGCGTCTGTCGATCACGGATCGGATCTGCTTCGTCCCGACAAGCTCCATGAGCAGAACCAGGTCCTCGACGCGCGGCCAGGGGTTCCCCTGGTTGATTGAGACGTAGGTCCCGTTCGGGTTTAGTGCGTCCTTGCAGCTTGACTTCGAGATCTTCCCTACAGCGTCGAAGATGACATCGTAGGGCTCTCCATTCTTCGCGAAGTCCATCTTCGTGTAGTCAATTACCTTGTCGGCGCCGAGAGATCTCACCAATTCGAGGTTGGCACCGCTGGAGACCCCGGTGACTTCTGCGCCCATGTACTTGACTAGCTGTACCGCATAGGTGCCCGCCGCCCCAGAAGCCCCATAGACAAGAACCCTCTGCCCCTTCCGCACGTTTCCCTTCCTCAGAAAATGCAGCGCCAGAGACGCAAAAGTGGTGGCGGCGACTTCTTCATAGGTCACGCCAGCCGGCATCAGTGCCACCAATCCGCCTTCGCGCAAACACGTGTACTCAGCGTAAGCGCCAAAGCCACTCCTGCCGGTGAAGGCGAAGACCCTGTCGCCAACCTTGAATCGTCCGACGCGTTTGCCAATCGCTTCGATTTCTCCGGCCAACTCCACGCCCAGTATGTGTTTCCGAGGTCCTCTCAGGCCAAGGGCGATTCGACCGGGGATCCACATCGACAGAGGCAACTTGAAACCGCGGACTATGCAGTCCGATGAAGTCACCGTCGTCGCGTGGATCTTCACCAGGACTTCGTTGTCCCTTGGAGTGGGCTTCTCTACCTCCGTGAGCCGAAGGACATCGGGCGGTCCGTACCTGGTGCAGACAATCGCTCTCATGTGAGCCCCTCGTTCTTGATCGCATCCCGCACCCGTTTGATCGGGCACCCTGTCCGGGAACGGCGACGTCTTTCCTTCTCAGTGAGCCTCGAAACCACTCGTGACGGACAAGACTACGACCACCGCGACGACACGATAACTGGATCCGCTGCGCTCGGGCCTCCACGAGGAAGGCTACTGCGCATACACCCCTAGGCCTTCCAAACTGAATGTCGCGGGTTCGAGACCCGTCCCCGCAGATCTGTCATGCGGTATGCGGCGAGGGCGATCGCTTCTAGAAGGCTCGTCGGAGCCCGGCCGAAGCCGGGCTCCGAGCTGCGCCGGGTTGAGGCGGGGACTAGAGGTGAGCCACCCGAGGTGCCGGGAGGGGTCCATCGACTCCGAGGTGTCGGGATTCGTTCGAGGCGATCGGAGATGGGCTGAACCCCTTGAAGGTGAGCCACAGACCCAGGAACGCCTCCCAGACGATCTCCGGGATTGTCATGATGCTCTGCACTGGTGAGCCTTGCGGGATCGCGCCGAACAGCACGGCGATCCCTGAAGCGGCGAGCAGAGGACCTCCGACGACGCCGAACAGCGCCATGCGTTGTGACACAAGCCCGGACCGGTACATGAGGTAGCCGAGCATCAGCCCGGTCCCAATTCCATCGGTGAAGCCGGGGCCGAGCAGGAAGGTCCAATCCTTGATCGCGTGGAGCGACTTGCCGATGAGCACGAGCGAGCCTGCGTCCGCTCCCGCAGCCCCCTGCCGCAACGTCACGATCGCAAGGACGCTGAGGATGCCGACGAGGATGAAGGTGCACTCGACGAGCCGGGCGGCGACGTAGCCGAGGGCGAGGCCTTCGTTCACCCGCTTGAGCAGCGGGAACAACACGATGGCGCAGCCGATGTTCGTGATGATGAGAAACAGCTCCAGGAACGCACCCAGGAACACGCGTGTGTCGGCGCCGGCACCGGTGATGTAGTTGGAATCGCTCAGAACAGGTCCGTAGGCGATGACCGCTCCAATCGACGTGATGAACGTGAGGATGAACAGCACTCCCACGGCGAGTGCAGTCTTTCTCGTTGAGTCCATATGGTCTCCCTTGCTCGATGAGGTTTGCTGAGGGTGGTCCGTACGTCGAACGGCCGTCCGCACTGCCGCTTGAGGGCCAACTCGGTTCGAAGGGCCCTTCTGCGGCCAACCGACTCTCCCGGGCACCATTAGTGCCCCGTCAGCTGTGTTTCAGAAGCTGAGCATCGACCTAATTGGTGGTCTGCCTGCTGGGCGACACTCTTGTCGACCGCACCGATGGGCGCGACAATCTG
>CAZRUC010000228.1:0-4267 GCA_964603175.1 uncultured Anaerolineaceae bacterium | reverse complement strand
CGTGCGTGCATCGGGGCATTCCCATAGGAAGGAGACACTGGCGCATGCGCCGATACGAACTCATGCTCGTGCTGCGTCCGGACCTGCCGGACGACAAGGTCCAGGCCGCCCTCGAGCGAACTGCCCGTGCCATCGCGGCCGGCGGTGGCCAGATCGTCAAGCAGGCCCCGTGGGGTCGCCGACGACTCGCATATCCGATCGATCACCATCGAGAAGGCTCGTACTACGTGATCCTTTTCGAGGCCCCTCCCACTGCAATCGCCGAACTCGAACGCGGTCTCTTGATCAGCGAGGAAGTGCTCCGCCACCTCGTCACCCACGTCGAGCGGCCGCTCAAGGCTGCCCGAGGTCACGAAGGCGATGCCGACGCCGACGTCGTCCTGCCCGTGATCGACGACGAGGAACCGGAGGACGAAGGCGAGCTTATCGACGAGTCCGAGAGCGAGGCGGCACCCGCCGCTATCGACTGAAGCCCGCCCGGAGCGGAGCTGGAGGCGCTCGATGTCGCTCAATAAGGCGATGATCATCGGCAATCTCGGCCGCGATCCAGAGATGCGGTATACGCCCAACGGGCAGGCGGTGACCCAATTCACGGTCGCCGTCAACCGCAACTACAAGGACGCGAGCGGCGAGTGGAAGGAAGAGACGGAGTGGTTCCGGGTAGTGGCCTGGGCCGCGCTCGCCGAGCGCACCGCCGAGTACCTTCGGAAGGGCCGCAAGGTCTATGTCGAAGGCCGACTCCAGACCCGAACCTGGGATGGCCAGGACGGCCAGAAGCACTACACCACCGAGCTTGTCGCAAACACCGTGACGCCACTCGATCCGCGACCGCGCGAGGAGGGTGCCGCAGAGCCCGCGGGAGCCCGCCCCGTCCGGGGAAACGCTCCGGCCGGCCCCGCAGGACCCTCCGCCCCGGGGGACGACTTCGGATCGAGCGACCTCGACGAGTTGCCCTTCTGACGCCCGGCCGGGCGCAAACCTGAAGCAACCGCCGCGGCAAGTCCGTGGCTATAGACCTGAGGACACAAACGAAGATGCCACCCTACGGACGAAGTGAAAAGCCCAGCCGGAAGCGCGACGACTACTATCGCGATCGCCGCCGCCGCAAGGTGTGCGCGTTCTGCGCGGACAAGACCGGCATGATCGACTACAAGGAAGTCAATCGGCTGCGTCGCTACCTTTCGGAACGCGCGAAGATCGAGCCGCGACGGAAGACCGGCACTTGCGCCGGTCACCAGCGCCAGCTCGCCGTCGCCCTCAAGCGCGCCCGGATCGTTGCCCTGCTGCCCTACGCACCGCAGCACGTTCGGCCGTAACTCCCCGGCGGGTGGGGGGAGGTTAGCCCTCCGGTGGCGCAGCTTCTGTTCCTGATGGCCGGCGGCGCGATCGCCGGTGTCTTCGGCGCGCTGCTGGGCCTGGGAGGCGGGATCCTGATCGTTCCGCTTCTCACACTGGGATTCGGGCTGCCGCTGCGCGAGTCGATCGGCACCAGCCTCGTTTGCGTGATCGTGACGAGCAGCGCAGCGGCCTCGGTCTATCTGCGCCGCGACGTCGCCAACCTCAGACTCGGTATGACGCTGGAGCTCTTCACTGCCACCGCGGCCATGGCCGGCGGGCTGATCGCGTTCGTTCTTCCGGATCGAGCGTTGGCCGTCATGTTCGCGGCGCTGCTCCTTGCAGTCGCCGTGACGATGGCCGACGGCCTTCGCCGGACGCCGCCGGCTGCCTCGTCTGAACCGGCGACACAGGAACGCGCGGCCACGACCCCTTCAGGGCGCGCCGGCTTCGCGGAATCGCTGTCCGGCCCGGGGTATCGGGTTCGAAACATGGGCCTGGGTGTGGCGGGCAGCCTCCTGGCCGGCTTGGTCTCTGCTCTTTTCGGGGTCGGCGGTGGCATCGTGAAGGTGCCGGTCATGAACCTTGTCATGGGGGTGCCGCTCCGGGTCGCCACAGCGACGAGCAACCTCATGATCGGAGTGACTGCCTCGGCGGGCGCTCTGGTCTTCCTCTATCGTGGAGGCATAAACCCGCTGGTTGCGGCGCCCGCGGCTCTGGGCGTCTTCGCGGGAGCGAGCGTCGCCTCGCGGCTTTCTCACCGGGTAAATCCCCACGTCCTCAGGATCTTGTTCGTGGTCGTGCTGCTCTTCACAGCGATCCAAATGGCCTCGAAAGGTCTGTCATGACGACGCCGGCGCTTCAGCGGGCCGTCGGTGCCGTTCTCACGATCGGGACCGGGCTCGGCGTCGCACTGCTCGCTCTTGGAGTCGTACAAATGGCCGCCGCCGGCGCGGGCCCGCTGGACCGACCCTTCCCGCCCTTCGATCCGGGCAAGCTCGTTCCTGACGTAATCGCACTCCGCGGCCAGGGCTTCTTGTGGCTTGGTCTGCTGGTCGTTGTGGTCACGCCCGCCGCCAGGGTTCTGGCGTCGCTGATCGGGTTCGCCCTGGAGCGCGATCGCCGCATGGTTGGCGTGGCCCTGGCTATCCTTGCCGTAATCGGCCTGAGCGCGTCTCTCGGCGCGGGAGTCTGACGTGGATTTGCTGATCCTGATCGTGTCGTTCGCGATCATTCTCGCGGGGGCCGAGCTTTTCACCAACGGCATCGAATGGTTCGGCCACAAGCTCGAGCTTGGTGAGGGCGCGATCGGGTCGGTGCTCGCCGCCGTCGGCACCGCTCTGCCCGAGACGATGATCCCATTCATCGCCATCGTCTTCGGTGGGGGAATGGCCGGCAGCGAGGTCGGAGTAGGGGCCATTCTCGGCGCCCCGTTCATGCTTTCGACCCTGGCGATGTTCGTCACCGGAGTTGCCGTGCTCCTGATGTGGCATCGACGGGCTACGGGCAGGACCCTGGCGGTCGACGTCGGCGTCGTGCGGCACGACATGGCCTTTTTCGCCGTGGCTTACTGCATCGCAATCGGCGCGGCCTTTCTGCCCGTCGAGTTCGAGTGGCCGCGCCGGCTCGTGGCTGTGGTCCTCTTGGGCGTGTACGCCCTATATGTGTACGGCCACCTGAAGGCCGAGGCCGCGGAGCACGGGGGCCTCGAGCCGTTGCGATTTCACAGGTTCGACCGCGGCGCACCGCAGCACCCCGAGCCCCCTCGGTTCCTCATCGTCGCCGTCCAGGTCGCGTTCGCCCTCGGTTGCATCATCGGCGGGGCCTTCGGCTTCGTTCATGGGGTCGAGGACATCTCGTCATCTCTGGGTCTGGATCCGATTCTGATGGCCCTGGTCATAGCCCCGATCGCGACCGAGCTTCCCGAGAAGCTGAACAGCGTCCTATGGGTCAGGCGCGGCAAGGACACGCTCGCTCTCGGCAACATCACCGGCGCCATGGTGTTCCAGAGTGCTATCCCAACGTCGATAGGCCTCGTTTTCGCCCCGGCGCTGTGGTCGGTCGGAGGGGCTGGGATCGCCTTTCTGTCGGCTGCCATCACGTTCGCTTCGTCTGCGGCGATCGTCCTGCCGATGGTGGTCCGGAGGCGGCTCGACGGGCGGGCGCTCCTGACAGGTGGGTTCTTCTATGTCGTCTACCTCTCGATCGTCATCGCCACCCTGGCCGGCCACCAGATCTAGCCCTGCCGGGCACGGGCCGGCGGCCCCGATGGGCTCGCCGTAAGTCGGCCCGCTATACTCGGTGAACGTCGGCCAATGCCGGCGGTAAGCACCAGGAGCGATCGAATCATGGTCACGGAACACGCCTCGGCTCCCGCTGCTAGCGCGGCGGCCAAGCCCGATCAGTCCAGCCTCGTGTGCTATTTCCAGGGCGGCTACGTAAGGCTTGGCGAGGCGCGAATTCCGCTGATGACCCACGCGTTCCTTTATGGCACCGCGGTATTCGAGGGGATTCGGGCCTACTGGAACCCGGAAGAGAAGCAGCTCTACGCGCTCCGGGTCCAGGAGCACATCGTTCGGCTACGCAACTCCAGCAAGATCATGCTCATGTCGGAGCTGCCGTCCGTCGATGAATTCACCGAGATCGTCAAGCAGGTTCTGCGACGCAACGCGTTCCACGAGGACGCGTATTGCCGGCCCTCGGTCTACAAGAGCACCGAAGCCATCGGTGTCAAGCTCCACGGCCTGACGCACGACTTCTACGTCCTGGCGATCCCGATGGGCGACTACATCGACACCGAGAAGGGGATCCCCACCGGTACGGTCTCCTGGCGGCGCACGCCGGACACCTCGATTCCGTCGCGCAGCAAGATCACCGGCAGCTACGTCAATCCGGCCTTCTCCAAGACCGAGGCGATGCTCAACGGCTTCGA
>CAZRUC010000227.1:1616-4322 GCA_964603175.1 uncultured Anaerolineaceae bacterium | reverse complement strand
CGTCCGTCGGCCGACGTCCACACCGACGACGAGAGGGTGATTCCGTCGAGCTGGGCGATCGCCGCAAAGCCGCCGCTCCAGGAAGTGACCGCGGCCGGGATGAAACCGGACGACTCGGGCAGATCGACCTGGCTCCACGTGATGCCATCCGCCGAGAACCAGGCATACATCTGGTTGACGCTCTGGTCGGTCGGGGAGCTGCCGCTGCCGCCGCCCACACGCCCATCGCCGATTGCGACGATGGCGCCGGGCCTGGCGGCAACCGCCGACATTCGGGCCAGCGCCGGAGTTGCGACCTGAGCCCGCGTCCAAGTTCGGCCATCGGCCGAATGCCATGCCGCCGGCACGATCGACTCGGCTGCTCCGCCGGGCAAGCCGCCGACGACGATCAGGCCACCCCGACCGTCATCAGAGATGCCCTGTACGAAGAACCTGGGCCCGTCGTTCTCGAATGCTCCCGGCTCCGAGATCTGTTCCCAGGTCTTGCCGTCGGATGAGGACCGAACCACGGTGCTCTCCGTGCCATCTGCCGCGCTCGAGGTGGAGACCAAGTAGAGGCGGCCGCCGACGGAGGCGAGATACGGCCCGAACACGGTTCCGGGCGCGACGAGGTGGACGCGAGGCTGCCACGCGATCCCCTGGCTTGCCGGCCCCGTGCTCTGCGCCGGCCGGATGACGACGACGGCGAGCAAGCCGACGGCCAGGACGGCAGTGAATCCCAGCGCGACCATGCCGCCGAGGGCACGGCGAGGGCGGGCAGCCCACCAGCGGCGGCCGCGACCGGTGGATTCGGGCTGCACGCTCGTTCGAATTCGGTCGGCCTGAACTGCCGCCTGCAGGTTCGACGGCGGTTCCGGCGCTGGAGCGGCTCGGAGGCGGCTCGCCAGCCAGGCCTCGAGTTCGGTGTCGTTCATGGCGCTACCTCGCGAATTTCGTGCCCCGCGTCGCGTTCCAGCCGCTTCTTCATGGCGGCCATGGCGTGATGCAATCGCGACTTGACCGTTCCGAGGGGCCAGCCGAGCCGTTCGGAGATCTGCTCCAGAGACAGGTCCTGCCAGAACCGAAGCACGACGACGGCCCGCTGGTCAGCGTTGAGAGCCCCAAGCGCCGCCTCGAGCTCGTCGCGGGCGAGGAACTCGCGGAACGGATCGTGACCCTCGATATCGCCGCTCGCCTCGAGGTCCACCATCTGGACGACTCGGCGGCGGCGCAGGCGATCGCGGCAGGTGTTGACCAGAATGCGGTCGAGCCAGGCGTCGAATGAGGCCGCGTCGCGGAGAGTCCCCCGGGCCCGCCAGGCCCTGGCCATCGCCTCCTGAGTCGCATCCTCGGCATCTGAGGCGTTGCCGAGCAGATAACCTGCCAGGCCGTATGTGCGGCGGAGCGCAGCGTCACTCAACGCGGCAAAAGCCGCGTCGGAACGGTCGGATCCCACCGCCACAGTCTCGCACCCCTTCAGCTCCAGATTTGACCGCTCAGGTCCGCGGTCACTCACCAGTCAAGACGAGCAGGGTGGCGAATAGGTTCTCGGGGCCGGATCGGGCGCTAGGACAAGCCGAAACGAGTGCGCGCCGCGTCGGCCAGCCAGGCCCCGATCGCGAGGGACGCGGTGGCGGCGGGCGAAGGGGCGTTCTGGACATGCAGGACGTGCGCGGACCCGCCGATGGCGAAGTCGTCGACCATTCGGCCTCGAATATCGATCGCCTGGGCGCGGACGCCCGATGGGCCGGGCAACAGGTCGGCCTCGACCAGCTCCGGTACATAACGTTGGAGCGCCGCCAGAAATGCTCCCTTGTTGAAGTCGCGCCACATCTCGCCTGCGCCGGTGGCGATGTTCCGGCCGGCAAGCCGCAGGAAGCCGCGATAACGCAGGACGCGGAGCATCTCCGCGGGATCGAAGTCCCGCCGCCGGTAGCCCTCGCGGGCGAAAGCCAGGACGGCGTTCGGACCGAGCCAGACCTCGCCGTCGATGCGGCGAGTGAAGTGGACGCCAAGGAACGGAAAGCGCGGGTCTGGCACGGGATAGATCAGGCCGTGAACGAGCGGTGCCGCCTCCGGCCGCAGGACGTAGTAGTCGCCTCGGAACGGCACGATCCGCGGACCCGGCGTCCCGGTCATCGCAGCGAGCCGGTCGGCTTGCAGGCCGGCGCAGACGATGAGATCACGCGCCGCGATCGGCCCGCCGGTCGTCTCGAGCACGCGCTCGTCGACCATCTCTCGGATCGAGGTTACTTCGCGATTTAGGAGGATCGTTCCGCCACCGGCGCGGATCTCGTCCGCCAGCGCCGCGGCCACGAGGCGGAAATCGATCACCCCGGTTTCCGGCGACCACAGCGCCGCCACGCCGGCAACGTGCGGCTCGATTTCCCGCATGCGCTCGGGGCCGACCAGCTGTACGCCCGGGACGCCATTGGCCCGGGCGCGCTCCAGCAGGTCGCCGAGTCGAGGCCTCTCCGATTCGTCGAGCGCGACGATCAACTTCCCAGAGTGTTCGAACGGGATGCCGTGCTCGCGAGCAAACTCCTCGACCCGCGCCTTGCCCGCCCGGCACATCGCCGCCTTGCGCGATCCCGCGGCGTAGTAGACGCCGGCATGCAGCACGCCCGAGTTGTGCCCCGTCTGATGAGCCGCAACCCGCGGTTCCTTGTCGACGACGACCACCCGCAAGCCCGGGTGGGCACGCTGAAGGGCGCGAGCCGTCGCCAG
>CAZRUC010000227.1:0-1606 GCA_964603175.1 uncultured Anaerolineaceae bacterium | reverse complement strand
CGCGCCACTCCCCTACCAGATGAAACCCGAGCCGCCGGTGTCCCGGATCGCTCGGACCATGGCCGCCTGCGTGATCACGTGGATCTGGCCGTTCTGGTTGCCGCCTCGGTTGTCGCAGGATCGGCCGCAGGTGTCGATATAGCTGTACGTGGGCGGGTTCGCCGCGTTGTCGTAGCCGACGATCGTGACGCCGTGCTGTATATGTGGCGTGGCGCCGCCGGCCTGCCAGTTCGGCAGCTCGAACGAGTCCACTGCCGCGATCACCGGCACGCCGTCGCGCCCGACGTCCAGCATGACGGCCAGCTGCAGGTCGCGAGTCAGCGTCGGGTCGACGTTGGTGACCGACGTGTACCAGGCGTCCGCCCAGCCGCTCGGGTCGTGGCCTGAGACCTCCCAGTTGATCGCCATCAGGATGCTGCGCGGCGAGGCACCGCGCGTCGGGTACAGCGGGTGTCCGCGCTGGTCGCTGAAGACGTCGATCCCGCTCGAGGCCCAGGCGGGCGGCTGCGCGGCCATGGCGAGGTACATCAGGTAGCCGCGACCGTTGGCCCGATAGCCGCTGGCGGTGTCGGTGCCGGACCAGTACGTTCCGAGCGGCTTTGTCGCCCCCGCCGAGACCACGAACGTCGGGCCGGCGGCCGGCCAGGCAACCCCTTCCGCCTCGTACGGGTCGAGGAAGTAGCCTGCGGTTCCGGTGACGTTGGGCCGGCCCGTCAGCTGCTGCCAGTAGTAGAGCGCCACGGTCATCGTGCCCGGGCCGCACAGGTTCCAGTAGTTCTGGTCTGTGTAGCGGTTGCCCTTCCCGTCCGACCCGCTACCGGGCGGCTCGATGACCCAGCGCGTCCAGCCGACGTCCAGGGTCCTGGCCGACGCCACCGGCGCGCCCGAAGCACCGACCAACGGGTTCGAGCCGGCATCGAGCAGGCCGATTCGGCCGCCTAGCAAGTTCACCCGGCCGGACGCCTTGAGGCTGAGCCAATCGACCGATTGCTCGGCCAGCGGACGCCGATCGTCGACGAACGAGAAGTCGAACTCGCCTGTGGCCGATCCTGCTTGACCCGGCCCGGGAGTCGGCTCGGCGAGCACGTCCAGGGCGTAGAAGGCGGGTACCGTGGGCGCCGCTGTCGGCGACGCCGTCGGCCGCAGGGAGGCGCTCGGCGCTGGGGAAGCCTTGGGCTGGGCGGAAGCGGTTCGGCTGGCGGCCGCGCTCGGAGTCACAGAGACGGTGGAAGCCAGCGATGGCGTCGGCGCGGCGGAGTCTGTCGGCACGAGCGATATCGTGGGTGAAGCGGCAGTGGGGTCGATCGAAACGAACCGCCCGATCGCAAGTGTGGGGCTGAATGGGGCTCCGGTCGCGCCGCCTCCGCTGGCGGGCAACCTGACGAGGAGCCCGGCGGCAACAAGGACCAGCAACAGCGCTGCCGCTCCCCGGGGAACGAACCGACGCGGGATCGATCTCACGCGACCGATTGTAGGGGTGCACGCCCGCGAGCCGCCGGGCGCCGCGCTGCGCCCGATTGCTACCAGACGAAGCCGATGCCCGCGCTATCAAGGAGAGCCTGGACCATGGCCGTCTGCGAGATCGTGTGGGTGCCGCCGTTCGTGT
>CAZRUC010000226.1:0-4322 GCA_964603175.1 uncultured Anaerolineaceae bacterium | reverse complement strand
TCCCCGGGGCTGGCATGGGAACCGGCAGCCTGGCCCCAGCCTGTCGAATCTGCTGCGCTGCCGCCGGACCGTCCATTCGACGTCCACGACCCGCCCGATTCGCTCCGGACGCTGACGTTGACTCCGCTCAGAGCTTCACCCGACGCCTGGGTTCGTGCCGTGGCGGTGAGCAGGGCATCTGCTGTGGCCCGGTCGCGTACGACGAGTTGCGCCTGGACGATCTCTCCAGCCTGTCCTGTGACGATCACTTTCACGTCGCCGAGAACCGGATCGCTCACGCGCGCCTCGAGCGACGGGCCTGCGGACGTTTGGTACGTGTGAATCGTCTTGATGACCTGGTTCATCAGCCGATCGGCTGAGTCGGCGAGATCCTGTGACGCTGGATGGGGGGCCGCGAGGCCCTGGGTCAGCTGCGCCGATCCCGCAGCCGGAGTTGCAGGCGCGGCCGCAACCTGGGCAACGAGGGAGGCGACGTCCGGTGCGGCACCGACGGCCTGCGCTTGCACCTGCGCCACCGACGCATCGGCCCATGAACCGGCCGAACTGGCCCGATCGGCCGCGGCCGGGTCGGTCGCAGGCACATCCGATTCGGTCGCGCTCGCAAGTTTGCCCTGCGACGGCGCGACTCGATCCGCGCTGCCGAAACTTGGCTGGGCGAAGCCGCCGGCCGGTCGGGTCCCCGATCGCGCTGCGAATGTCGAACGCGGCGCAGCTGTCGCGGCAGCAGAGGCGGAAGCCGTTACGGGAGCGAGCGACGCGCTCGCGGTCGCATCGTCCGGGATGGGCGTCGGGGCCGTTGTCGGGGCCGTTGTCGGGGCCACGGTCGAATCCTGTCCGCCGGAGGGCGGCAGGGCCGCAGTCTGTCCCGACTTGGCGATAGCGGCATCAGCGGCCTGGTGTGTCTGGCCGCTGGAGGTCGGCCGGGGAGTGGCGTCGGTGAGCCGTCCCGCGGCCTTCAGGAATGCTCGGATGGCACTGTCCACCGAGGCAGGCGACCCTTCGGCGCTCACCTGCGGCGCGGCATCGGGCGAGGCAGCGGCGCCGGTCGAGGCGGGCGACGCCTGGTTGGGACCGCTCGAGGCAGCGGACGCCTGCACGGCGCCGCTTTCTGTCGCCGGGACCGCGGGCGCAGGCGCCGACGGGGCAGCCGGTGCCACGCGACTGCTCTCCGGCGAACCGGCAGATGCCGTCTGGATCACACGGGCTGGGGACCCGCCGGCGCTTGCGGCGGCTGCGGGATCGGTCGCCGCATCGGGCGTCGACTGCACTGTCGCTTCGGTTGAGGCAGAGGACGGCGCGACTGCGCCTCCCTGGGCTGCGGCGGCCGGGGCCGGCGACGCAGCGGCGGGCATGGATGGGAGGCCGGGCGATGCGGGGCCCACCCGTGGCTGTATCGAGGCCGCAGCCGGCCCGGAATTGCGGGACGAACCTTGGGTCCCGGGCTCGGACCCGACGGGCACGCCGACGGCAGTCTTGCCCGGCCGGCCGACCCTCGAGCCGGCGGCGGCCGAGTTGCCGACCGAGGCCGTGTTACCGCCCATGGGCACGGCGTCGGGTGCCGCAGCCGGAACGACGGAATTGGCCGGCGCGTTCGACGAAACGGAGACCGCCGAATTCGCGGCTGCGGCCGACGAGACAACGCCCGCCGCTCCGACGGCCCCGACCGTGCCGTCCCCAGTGGCCGCGGGCTGTCCGTCGTTGCCGGAAGCGACCGCCCCGTCCGAGTTCTGAGCATTGGCCGCGACCAATGCGGCCCCGAACGAGCCAGGGTCGCTCGCGCTCGAGTCGGCGATGGGCGGCTGAGGGTCCGCTTCAGTCTTCGAACCGACGGCAGGGTGGGCCTCGTGGGTTCTTTCCCGACCGCCCCCGGCCGGAGATGGGCCACTTGACTCGGTGACTCCAGCGTGCTCGGAATCCGATTGATCACTGAGCAAAGCGCTCCCGTTGGCCGCGCGCGTCCGCCACATTTGCGAGCCCGAGCCTGCCTCGCTTGCCGTCGCGACTGTTTCGAGCGGCTGGCCGTGTGTCCCCGTGGACGGCCGGGTGGCTTTCGCCTCCTGGAATGCGTCGCGGAAGCTCATGTCGTCCGGCCCGGGGACGCCACCCGTGGCGCCGGGAACGGAGATGACCGGCTGACCGAGAGAAACGTTCGCGGAAAGACCCGACATCTAGCGGCCTCCAAGGACGTCGCTGATCTGGCCGAACTTGTTCGTAATGAGGCGCGAAACCGCCGAGTACTTGATCTGCGTCTCGGTCAGAGCCGTCATTTCCGACTCGAGGTCCACCTTGTTGCCGTCGTTCTTGAGCGACTCGCTGACCGGGGACGTCGTGACCACTCCCTGGCCGCTCGCCCCAACTGACGAAAAGTGCCGCGGATTGGAGGTCAGCAGCATCACATTTGCCGCGGTCCCCGACGCCGGCGGTAGAGCGCTGCCCTGAGGCGCATACATCGCCTCGACCTCCTGGCTCAGGGCGGTCTCGAAGTCGACGGACTGCGGTTGGTAATTGGGCGTGTCGATGTTGGCGAGGTTGGACGAAATCGTGGCCTGACGGGTGGTCAGCCCGCCGAGGGCCTGGGTGAGGATCGCGGTCGCTGGATCGATCATCCCGCTCATTTCGCCTGCTCCTGGTAATGCGTCCACGTCCCGAGAATCCGGGAGACATAGCCACTCGTCGACGATGGCACTGCCCCGGCCTTGGCTACCGCGCCGGGTCCGTCGTTGTAGGCTGCCAGCGCGAGGTCGACGCGCCCGAACCGCTTCAGCTGAGTGGCCAGGTAGCTCGCGCCTCCGTCGAGGTTCTGCTGTGGATCGAAGGGGTCGGTCACCCCGAGCGATCGTGCCGTTCCGGGCATCAATTGCGTGAGACCTTGGGCGCCGACGCTCGAGATCGCCGTGGGCCTGAAGCTCGACTCCGCCGCCGTTAGAGAGGCGAGCAGCAGCGGGTCCACGCCTTCGGCGACGGCTGCGGCACGGATCTGGTTGGCGTAGGGAATCTGGCCGGCGACCGAATCGAACCTGGCCAGCGCGGTGGTGCTCGAGACCCAGCTCAGGCTTGCCGGATCCGCGGTCGAGGATGGCGCGGCGATGGTTGCGGGATCGGTCGGTCGACCGCTCGCCAGCCAGGTTGCGGGATCGATCGCGGTTCCACTCTGGTCGTAGACCCCGAAATGGAGGTGCGGCCCGGTCGTATTGCCGGTCATCCCGACTGCGCCGATCTGTTGGCCCACGGTGACCTGCTGACCGACTTTGACGTCGAGGGTCGGATCCAGGTGCCCGTACAGGGTTTCGCGGCCGTCGTCATGGCGGATTCGAACGACGACTGCGCCGCTGGAATCGCGCTCGGCCAGGGTCACGGTGCCGGAAGCGGCAGCCAGAACCGGCGTGCCCAGAGGCGCGGCGAGGTCCATGCCCTGGTGGTAGTGGGCGTAGTAGACGCCGTTCACGGTGGCCGCCGGCTCCAGGTCCAAGGACGTCGGGCCGAACGCCTGGGTGACCTGGCTGCCCGGCAGCGGCGATGTGATGTCGAGCGTCGCCGCACCCGAGCCGGAAACTGCAGATGCCGTCGACGGAGTGCCGTATACGCTTTCGAATACGCTCGAGAACGCACTGGCGCCGGCAGACTCTTGTGAGCTCCTCGCCCAGGTCGGATCCACCGTTCTTATCAGCGAATCCAGCTGGGCGATCCGCATCACGACTGCCGCGTAACCGCTCATGCTCGCTCCCTCGCGGTCCTTGCGGCGTGCTGCGTCGAGGCGATCTCGGCCATCGAAAGCGTGTCGAGACGGTCGGCCTTACGGCGCTCGGCGGCCAGGAACCGGTCGCGCAGGCGTTCGACGACTTCTCGTTGCTTGGTCGCCTCGGCCAGAGACTGACGGGCTTCGAAGAGGGCCGCCGACGCTCTGGCCAGCCGCTCCTGGGACGACACGATGCCGCGCTGCGCGGTTGCCACGGCGACGACCGCCGTCTGCAGCTGGCCGGCTTCCGATCGGCTGCGCTGGAGATCGGACAGCCACCGCAGCTCATCCATGACCCTGCCCTGGGCGGCTTCCACGAGAGCGACGGCTCGCTGGTGGGATTCCACCGCGTGGCTCAAATTGATCCGCGCGGTCTCCTCGGCCATCTCGCGCAGACGGAGCACTATCCCGAGGCGGAAGCGATTGCTCATCGCGGGGCCTCAGTCCGGAACACCGGCGGTAGGGGCGTCGGCCGAAGGGGCTGCCCCGGGGCGGGTGCCACGGTTCCCCCGCCGGGCGTGCCGACGGACTGACCCGGCTTGGCCGCCTGGCTGGCTTCGGCCGGACGCGCCGTCACGACCTGAAC
>CAZRUC010000225.1:0-4323 GCA_964603175.1 uncultured Anaerolineaceae bacterium | reverse complement strand
AGAACTCGAGCCCGTAGCGCAACCATTTCGCCGCGATCCGCAGGTCGTGCACCGTCTCCACGTCGGCCCAGGGGAGCACAAGCTCGTAGGCTCGAACGGTTTCGTAGGAGGACCAGAGCAGCGAAGGCGCGCAGTCCTTCACCCGATGGGGATCGGTCGGCGTAGCCTCGGTCGACGCGGAGCCGCCGCCGTCGCTCAGGAACTCCTCCATCTCCTTCGCGAAATTGCCGTATCCGGACGAGTCGAGTTCGTCGACGAGCAGCGTTCTGGCCGCTTTCCGCTGTCGGCGCCACAGGGATATCAGTGGGTCCAGTCCGCGGCGATCGTCGTCATCGAGTCCAGCCCGATACGTCTCCATGCCGTCGATGAGGACGTCGAGGTCCCGAACTGCACCCAGCCGGTCGGCGACTTTCTCGAGCCGGCGCCGTATCTTCCTTGTTCGGCTCGCGCGAAAGGAGTCTTCGAACACACGCCAGGCAGCCCGCATTCGGCGCGTGGCAACCCGCATGTCGTGCAAGGCCTCGATATCCGAGTCGCTTCGCACTGCCGCTTCCCATTTCAGCAGCCTGTCGAAGTTGAATCTCAGCACCTTGCAGGCGGCTTCCGCCATGGTGTCGTCAGATCGGACGCCGAGCGCCCTGGGGCCGCCCGGTCGGGCCGGAGCGGGTGCATCGCTATCCGGTGCAGGCTCGGGCACGGGCGGCGCAGGTTCTGGTACTGGCGGTCGCTCGCCGGCTTCGTCGGAGGAAGGCGTGGCGTCCGGCGCTCGGCCGAAAAGGTCGGCGGGAGCGGATTCCCAGCGCGCCCGGGCCTGCGCCGGCAGGTTCGCCAGCTCGGCGCGAACTGCGGTCACAGCCCGGTCCAGTTTCGAGCGGGAGACGCGTTCCAGACCGCTCTCTCGGTCCAGCACGTCGGCGAGCGCCTCGAGAGGCTGCTCGGGGCCTCGCTTGAGCTCGATCTCGAGCTCTTCGAAATGGTCGAGTTGGCGGTCCTGACTCTCGACGGTTACCTCGTCCACGCTCAATTCCACTCGCGTGTTGGAGGCCTCGAAGCGGCGGACTCGCCGCAGTTGGCGGAGCGTCAGAAGCTCGATCAGGGGCTCGTCGCCGCATAGTTCGAGTAGCGCGGAGCGCGCCTGGGAAGCGGGCCAGGCCGTGGGCGGCGCGACTGGGTCCGCGGGGCCTTCGAGTTCCTCGCGTCGATGAAGTCGCCCGTCGGCTGGTGCGTGGGTCTTGAGGCAGATCTGAGTGCCGTGGGAGGTGCGGCGCAGACGCGCGGCGAAGCCGGCACGTGCCAGGGCCCAATCGGCAGAGTCGACGTAGCGGTCTTCGAGCTGCACCGAGCTGACTTGGCCGGCGGGCCTGAAAGGGCCGATCTCGGGCGCGACGAGATACCGATCCGCGCTGCCGATGGACAGGACTTCGTACTTCAACTCGACTTCGATCTTGCGGCCTGTCGCCATGCGCTCGACCTGCCCTACGCCCGGGGATCGAGTGAGCCGCTACCGGCGTGAGGTCGCCGCGGCGCGACCGCCCTGGCCGCCGATTCCAGCGCGAGCGTCTGGAGCGCTTCGAACGTGTCCAACGTGCCCGGCGATCCGGTCAGCTCCTCCGTGCGACGGTAGGCCCCGTCCGAGCAGAGTTGCCAGGAACGGCGGTCGTCCAAGAGCATGATCTCCAGGACGCGCATGATCCGATCCTGGGCCTCGAGATCCTCGACCGGCACGATCGCTTCGACCCGCCGGTCCAGGTTGCGCTCCATCAGGTCGGCGGAGCCGATATACCACTCCGGATGACCGTCATTGTCGAAGTGGAAGACCCTGGAGTGCTCGAGGTATTGGCCCACGATCGAGCGCACTCGGATGGTTTCGCTCGCTCCGGCAATGCCCGGCCAGAGGGAGCAGATACCGCGGATGATCAGATCCACGCTCACCCCCGCCTGGGCCGCGGCGTAGAGGGCTGCGACGCAAGCCGGATCGACGAGCGAGTTGAGCTTGAGGATGATCCTGGCGGGTCGACCCGCGTGGGCATGGTCCGTCTCCCTCCGGATCATGTCCAGAATCCAGGTGCGAAGGTTCATCGGCGCCACGATGAGACGCCTGAAATCCTGCTGGCGCGACAGCCCGGTCAGGACGTTGAAGAGGTCGCTTACGTCCGCCCCGAGTTCGGGTCGGCAGGAGAGCAAGCCCAGGTCCGTGTACAGCCGCGCGGTCCCGGAGTTGTAGTTCCCGGTGCCGATGTGCACGTAGCGGCGCAGGTTCGAGCCTTCGCGGCGCACCACGAGCGACGTCTTGGAGTGCGTCTTTAGTCCGACCAGGCCGTAGACGACGTGCGCGCCGGCCTGCTCGAGCTTGCGCGCCCAACCGATGTTCGCCTCTTCGTCGAAGCGGGCCTTGATCTCGATCAACACCACGACCTGCTTGCCGCTCTCCGCGGCAGCGATGAGGTCACGCACGATCGGCGAGTCGCCGCTGGTGCGATACAGGGTCATCTTGATCGAGAGGACGTCCGGATCGGCCGCGGCCTGGGCGATGAACTGCTGAGTCGAAGCGGCGAAGCTTTCGTAGGGGTGGTGGACCAGCAGGTCGCCGGCGCGGATTGCGGCGAAGATATCGGCCGGTTCATCCTCGTCGGGGGGCAGCAGCCGGGGCGGCAGAACCGGCGTATACGGCGGCAGCTTCAAGTCCGGCCTGTCCAGCCGGGCGATTTCCCACAGGCTGGTGTGATCGAGCATG
Organism: uncultured Anaerolineaceae bacterium; assembly: GCA_964603175.1. Taxonomy (GTDB): domain Bacteria; phylum Chloroflexota; class Limnocylindria; order Limnocylindrales; family CSP1-4; genus Fen-1039. The sequence continues at coordinate 1,589 of CAZRUC010000225.1, read as the reverse complement.
CCGCCGATTTCATAGCCGTCGTCGGGGCTCACGCCGACTCCACGCTCCAGCACCTGGCGCATGGCGGGAGGCATCGCCTCGTCGACTTCGAGCCGGACCGCCTCACCGAAACGCCGGCGCCGCAACTCCTCCTGGATGGCGAGCAGCAGGTCGTCGGCCTCGTCCTCCTCGATCTCCAGGTCGGCGTTGCGCGTGACGCGGAAGAGATGCGTCTCCAGGATCGTCATGCCGGAAAAGAGCAGGTCCAGGTTGGCGGCGATGACCTCCTCGAGCAACACGAAGCTGCTCGGGCCGACCTGGACGAAGCGAGGCAGGATCGGGGGAACCTTGACCCGGGCGAAACGGTCCGGTCCGCCGTCCGGGTTCTCCATTCGGATGGCGATCGAGAGGCTGAGCGTGCTGATATACGGGAACGGGTGGCCCGGGTCTACGGCGAGTGGCGTCAGGACCGGGTACATGTCGTTGATGAAGCGTTGCCGCAGCTCGGCATGATGCTCTGGAACGTCGGTGTATTTGACGATCGAGATTCCAGCGGCGCCCAGAGCTTCGCAGACCCCATCGAAGACTCGATTCTGTTCGCCCAACAGCTCTTTGAAGCTCTGCCGGATATCGGTCAGCTGCTCGGCCGCGGAGCGCTCGCCGGGCGAGTTGGGCACGGCCCGTGCCCGCGCCTGCTCCATCAGCCCGGCGACCCGGATCTGGAAGAACTCGTCCATGTTGCTCGCGAAAATCGCCAGGAACTTCACGCGCTCGAGCAGCGGGTTGCGCGCGTCCGAACCCTCATAGAGCACGCGGCGCTGGAATTCGAGCGAGCTCAGTTCGCGATTGATGTACGGAAAAGCCGGGCCCGCCTCGAACCCGGTTGGGGTCGGCCGCGGGGTGCTGCTCCGATCTATTGCCGTCACGTCAGTCCAGTACGCCTCTTGCAGCCGCCATCCGTGGAATGTATCGGCCCATTCTGCCCGCCGCGCGATTTATCGCAAGCGTGAGCCTCGAGCATGGCGGTCGCTCACTCACTTGACTTTCCAATACCGACGCTCGCCGGTCTTCGGGTCGACATGAACCCGCGTGACCGTACCGTCGCTCGGGTCGTGGAACACCTCGTCGGTGGGCAGAAACCGAGGATCGACATTTCCGCTCCGCCGCCGGGTCCGTCCGGATGTGACGAAGCCAAAGGTGGCCAGCGCCAGTAGCGCCAGCAACACCAGAACCAGCAATGCCGTGACGCCGAGCAGCTGGGCTCCCGCGACGAGAGCCAGCGCGGCGACGGCCCAGGCTATCGGGGTATAGACATCCGGCATCTCGCGATCTCCGGTAGCGGCGCCGCCGCGTTCTCACGGCGGCGCCGACCAAATCACTCGGGCGGTTAGCCTCTACTCGCCGACTGGTGCGCCGGCGCTCGCATCGGGTACGACCACAACGGCTGTGCCATAGGCCACGATCTCCGACATCGTGTTGCCGATCTCCGACGAGTCGAACCTCATCGACAGGACCGCGTTGGCGCCCATCAGGGTCGCGTTCTGGACCATCCTGTCGAGGGCCTGCCGACGAGTGTCCTCCAGGAGCGAGGTGTACTCGTGGATCTCGCC
>CAZRUC010000224.1:2912-4343 GCA_964603175.1 uncultured Anaerolineaceae bacterium | reverse complement strand
AGACTCTCGGCAAGTTCATCCTGGACGGGATCCCGCCGGCGCCGCGTGGCGTGCCCCAGGTCGAGGTCACATTCGACATCGACGCCAACGGCATCCTCGACGTCAAGGCCAAGGACCGCGCCACCAGCCGCGAGCAGCAGGTTCGCATCACCGCCAGCTCGATGCTGTCGAAGAACGACGTCGACCGCATGGTTCACGAAGCGGCCGACCACGCCGAAGAGGACCGCAAGCGCAAGGAAGAGGTCGAGACTCGCAATCAGGCCGACACGCTGGCCTACCAGGGCGAGCGAACGTTGCGCGATCTGGGCGACAAGGTTTCAGCCGAAGACCGCGCCGAGACGGAACGCCGTATCGAAGTCGTCCGGGCCGCGCTCAAGGGCAGTGATCTGACCGAGGTGAAGTCGGCCGCGGAATCGCTGGCGGAGCAACTCCAGAAGGTCAGTACCGCCGCCTACAAGGCGTCGGAAACGCCTCCTCCCGGACCTGACGATCAGGCGGGCGGCTCCTCGGAAGCGCCTTCGGACCAGGGCGGCGAAGAGGTCGTGGAGGGCGAGTACAAGGAAGCGTGATCGTCGGGCCGGTCATACGGGTCATATAGGGCTGGAGCCGGCGCGACGGGCGTTTCGCCGGCCAGCGGACGGATCGCCCAAGGGCGAGCGCGACCGACTCGCACGAGAGTCTGCCGCGTGCGCTGGCGCCCGACCATTCCGAGCGTGATCGGGATCAAAAGCCCGATGGTTCCGGCCGCGGCTACGAGCGTGCTCCCGACGAGCGCAGCGATGCCCAGCTGAGCAGGCCCGTATCCGGACGCCTGCCAGACCACGAGATCGGTCTGGTGGGTGAGTGCCGAGGCGACCGACACCACGACGCCAAGCGCCGGCACCGCGAAAAGTGCGATCGCGAGCACGTTCAGCGCCACGAAGCAGATCGACCAGAGGGTAACCACGAGCGCGCTCGGAGCGCCGTCGATGCCGAGGCTCAGGTATAGATCCGACAGGTGCCTGTTGGGGCGGGCGAGCCAGCCGAGGGGATCGTCGATTCGTCTCTGGACGATCTCCAGGACCACGATGCCGAGCACCAATCCGGGGATGGCGTAGCCGAACCAGACGAGCGCTGCGGGGACGACCAGGCCAACGGCAAGCCCGACTTGCATCCAGAGCCCGTGGAGCCAGCTCATGCCGGCTCGGTACGGACTGAGCAGCGGCGTCTGGGCGCCGAGTCCCGGCGCGTTGTGAGTCGTGATCCCCAGAAATACCGAGAAGCAGACCAGAGTCACGGCACCGATCGCCGCGAAGGCGATCCCCAGGACCTCGATCGTGCCCTGCTGCCCGGGATCGAGCTGGTTCCATTCGGTCTGGGGCGATCCACTTTGGAGGGCATTCAGGGCCGTCGTCAGCGTGTTGGCGACAATCAGCAGCCCGTCCAGCAGCA
>CAZRUC010000224.1:0-2812 GCA_964603175.1 uncultured Anaerolineaceae bacterium | reverse complement strand
GCATTCAGGGCCGTCGTCAGCGTGTTGGCGACAATCAGCAGCCCGTCCAGCAGCACCAGCGAAAGCATGGCCGCGGTGACATAGCCGAGCGCCGAAACGGAGACCGACTGGCGCGTCACCAGCGCCCACGAGATGCGCTTGCGGATTGCGTCTGTGAGGCTGGGCAGCCGGAAATGGCGGCGGGACTTACCCGAGCCTCCGATCGACCCATCAATTGGCGTCGGCGCTCCGAGGGCGGTAGGCCGTGCGAGGTAGGGCGGCAACGGCCCCACACTCAGCTGCCCTGTGGGCATGGACGTCGGACCTGGCGCTCCGGAGGTTCGGTTTAGCTCCGCGATCGGCTTTGGCGTGGAGCCGAACTTCTGCCGGCAGTGGTAGCAGCGGCCGGTGCCGGAGCGATTCAGCGACTTGCAATGCTGGCAAACCCAGAACTCGTCCACGCCCTGCCTTTCATGAAGATGATGCAGGAGGATCATATGCGCGGCGAGACGTCCGCGAGCCAGCCAACGTTCGTCCGGGACGGTGCGAACGATGGTTCCAATTGGCGCCGGGCTTTCGCGCGACCCCGAAACGCGGCCCAGGCCAATGCTAGTGGCTTCGGCGCTACCATCGTGACATGTCGGACTCGCCTGCGATGCCATCTGCCGTTATCCACGCCTCCGGCCTGACCAAGCGCTTCGGCTCTTTCACGGCCGTCGATGGCGTCGACTTCGACGTGGCCCGTGGTGAAGCGTTCGGCTTTCTGGGACCCAATGGCGCCGGCAAGACCTCCACGATGCGGATGATCGGGACGGTGTCCCCGGTGAGTGCCGGGGAACTGCGCGTTTTCGGCCTCGATGCCACACGCGACGGTCCGAGGATCCGGGCCCGCATCGGAGTCGTCCCTCAAGCGGACACCCTCGACAGCGAGTTGAGCGTCCTTGAGAACCTGCTGATCTACGGGCGCTACTTCGACCTGTCCTGGGCCGAGGCTCGGCGGCGGGCGCTCGAACTGCTGGAGTTCGTCCAGTTGACGGAGCGGTCCGCCGATAAGGTCGAGCCTCTCTCCGGAGGCATGAAGCGACGCCTCGTGATCGCCCGTGCGCTGATCAACGAGCCCTCGCTTCTGCTGCTTGACGAGCCCACGACGGGCCTGGACCCGCAAGCGCGCCATCTCGTGTGGGACCGGTTGTACCGGCTCAAGGCCCGCGGCGTGACCCTCGTTCTCACGACTCACTACATGGACGAGGCAGAGCAGCTGCGCGACCGGCTCGTCGTGATGGACAAAGCCCGGATCGTGGCCGAGGGCTCGCCCCGGCGGTTGATCGAGCAATACGTCAGCCGCGAGGTCCTGGAGCTGCGCTTTCGAGACTTAGACGGCCAGCCGGACGACGGGGCCGGCCTGGACGGCCGCCTCGACGGGTTGGCAGAGAGGATCGAGCAGCTGCCCGACCGCTTGCTCGTCTACACCGCCGACGGGGAGGCGGCAGCGGCCGCCGCTTACGAACGTGGCCTCCGACCGAGCAGCGTGCTCGTCCGCCGAAGCACGCTCGAGGACGTGTTCCTGCGCCTCACGGGGCGGAGTCTCGTGGAATGAGGGCGGTTCCAGCTTCGAGGCGCTCCTTTCGATGGCTCGAGCACGACCTGCTCATCTTCCGGCGCGGCTGGCACAGCTACCTGATCTCCGGCCTGAGCCAACCCTTCCTGTACGTGATCTCCATGGGCATCGGGCTGGGCGTTTACGTAAATCGGAACGGCGGCGCGCCCGGGGGAGTTCCGTACCTCGACTACGTGGCGCCGGCCCTGCTCGTGACCCAGGCCATGATGGCGGCCGCCGCCGAGGCCGCCTGGCCGATCATGGGCAAGATCATGTGGGACAAGACGTACCTCGCGGCCCTCAACACGCCGATCGGCGTCTTCGATCTGTTGATGGGCGACCTGATGTGGATCGCCTTCCGGGCGACGCTTCTGTCGATTCTGTTTCTCGCCATCATCGTGCTGCTTGGAGCCGCGGCATCGCCGTTGGTCGTGCTCGCGGTGCCGATAGCCGTGCTCACGGCGCTCGCCTTCGCGGCGCCGATCATCGCCTTCACCGCCACCCAAGAGGGCGACGGCGGTTTCAACGCCCTGTTCCGGTTCGGGATTACCCCGCTCTTCCTGTTCAGCGGCACGTTCTTCCCTATCGAGAAGCTGCCTCTGTTCCTCCAGCCGCTCGCCTGGGCCACGCCGCTCTATCACGGCGTCAGCATGGCGAGGAGCTTCTCGCTCGGCAGCGTCGATCCGCTCGGCACGGTGGTTCACACGGCCGCCCTGTTGACGTTCGTCCTGGCAGGGATCTACGCGGGGCGGATCGCCTTCCGTCGGCGGCTGGAGGTCTAGGTGATCGGCATTCGCCGCTTCTCGCCGATGTTGCTGCCCCGGCCGGCCCGCATCGTCGAGCGCAACTTGCTCGTGACTCGCCGGAATTACATGGTCGTTCTTTCCGGTTTCTTCGAGCCGCTGTTCTATCTCATCTCCATGGGCCTGGGTGTTGGGTCTCTCATCGGCGACGTGCCGCTCGGCGACGGCCGCAACGTTCCCTACGTGGTCTTTGTGGCGCCGGCGCTGCTGGCCTCCTCGGCGATGAACGGCGCCATCTACGAGACCACGAATAACTTCTTCTACAAGCTCAAGTACGCGAAGTTGTACGACGCCGCCATCGCCACGCCGATGACGCTGCGGGACATAGCCCTGGGCGAGATCGCCTGGGCGCTGCTGCGAGGCGGCCTCTACGTCGTGGGTTTCCTGGCGGTCATCATCTTGATGGGCATCGGCGGCACGCCACTGCTGATTT
>CAZRUC010000223.1:0-4391 GCA_964603175.1 uncultured Anaerolineaceae bacterium | reverse complement strand
TGGGTGATTGCGTTGACGCTGAGCAGCGCGCTGTCGGGGTCGAGCCGAGGCCGATTCCTCGGGGCAAGATCGCCGCTGAGGAGCTCGGCGTAGCCGTGGATCACGAAGAGCATGTTGTTGAAGTCGTGGGCGATCCCGCCCGCCAGTCTCCCGATCGACTCCAGCTTCTGCGCTTGGAGCAACTGGCCTTCGGCTTCTTTGCGCACGCTGATGTCGCGGATGGCCGCGGTGACCAGGATCCCCTCGGTGCTCTCGAGGGGGCTCAGCATTATCTCGATCGGGAACCCAGTGCCGTCCTTGCGCCGCCCGACGAGTTCGATCCCGGTGCCGATCTGCTGTGCCAGAGCATCGGCCGCCGAGCGTAGGTCGTCGGCGATCAACCGCTCCGCGAAGCCTTCCGGGATGATGTTCGTAACCTGCTGGCCTATGAGTTCGTCGCGCTGATAGCCGAACTGCTTCTCCGCCTGCAGGTTCAGCAGGACGATCCCGCCGGCCCCGTCCACCACCACCATCGCGTCCGGAGCCGCCTCCAGAAGGCCGCGATAGCGGGCTTCCGAAGCCCTGCTCAGCTCGCCTTCGCCCTGGCTCGCCCTGTCCCACCCATCAACGGCGTCCTGCCCGACGACTGCACGGGTATAGCGCGTGGCGCCCACCTCGCTACGCGTCATCACCGGAGTCAGATCGGACGGGTCCACTGGCAAAGGAACCTCGAACGTTGCCTGAGGGGGCACACGCTCTCCCCGACCTCGCAACCTAAAGCGAGGAGATTCAAGCCGCGAGGATGGAAACCCTGCCTCCGGAGATCCTAATCCGCGGTCGCCGCCACTTCGCTCAGCTCCAGAAGTTCGATACCGAGGCGCTCGAGCGCGCTCACTACCGCTTTCATCGAGGCCGTGGTGATGTTCGGATCCATGCCCACGCCCCAACGGACCTCGCCTTCGGACCGGATCTCGACGTAGGCCACGGCCGTTGCTTCCTCGCCGGCCCCGAGGGCGTGCTCGGCGTAGTCCAGAACCTCGACCTCGATCCCAAGGTCGCGGCGCAGGGCGTGGACCAGCGCGGAGATCGGGCCGTTGCCCTGACCCGAGATTGCTGTCTCGGGGCCGCCGACTGAGAGGCGCGCCCGGACGACGACTCCCCCGGCGTCCGACGAGGTCTCGTAGCCCGCCAGCAGGATCCGGGGCGATGCCGGCAGGTACTCGGCCGCGAAAGCGTCCCACATCTCCTCGACGCTGATCTCGGTGCCGCTGCCTTCGGTGATGACTTTGATGCAGCGGCTGAACTCGATCTGGAGCCGGCGCGGGAGATCCATGCCGTGCTCGGTCTTCATGATGTAGGCCACTCCGCCCTTGCCGGATTGGCTGTTCACCCGTATCACGGCCTCGTAGCTGCGCCCGACGTGCTTGGGGTCGATCGGCAGATACGGGACCTGTCACTCCCCGTATGCGGGCGGGAGAGCTTCCATGCCTTTCTTGATCGCGTCCTGATGCGAGCCCGAGAACGACGTGTAGACGAGGTCGCCGACATACGGGTGCCGCGGCGAGATCGGCAGGCGGTTGCAGTGCTCGGCCACCCGCCGGAGCGCGTCGATGTCGCTCACGTCGAGCTCCGGATCGACGCCCTGGCTGAACAGGTTCATGGCCAGATTCACCACGTCCACGTTGCCGGTCCGCTCGCCGTTGCCGAAAAGCGTGCCCTCGATCCGATCTGCGCCGGCCATCAGGCCGAACTCGGCGGCCGCGACCGCGGAACCGCGATCGTTATGCGGGTGCAGAGACAGGACCACGGAGTCGCGCCGGGGCACGTTGCGGTGGAACCACTCGATGGCGTCGGCGTAGATGTTTGGCGTGTACATCTCGACGGTGGCCGGGAGGTTCAGGATGATCGGGCGCGCGGGAGTCGGCCGGATCACGTCCATCACGGCCGCGCAGATTTCGAGCGTGTAGTCGAGCTCCGTGCCGGTGAAGCTCTCGGGCGAGTACTCGTAGCGGATTTCGGTGCCGGGGACGCGTGCTTCCTGCTCGAGGCAGATCCTCGCCGCATCCACGGCGATCCTGGTCACGCCTTCTCGGTCGAGGCGGAATACGACGCGCCGCTGGAGTACGGACGTTGAATTGTAGAAGTGGACGATGGCCCGCCTCGCACCCTTGAGGCATTCGTAAGTTCGCTCGATCAGCTCACGTCGGCACTGTGTCAGAACCTGGATCGTGACGTCTTCGGGGATCAGGTCCTCTTCGATGAGCTGGCGGATGAAGTCGTAATCCGGCTGTGACGCCGAGGGAAAACCGACTTCGATCTCCTTGAAGCCCATCGCCACGAGGGCGTGGAACATCTGCAGCTTGCGGGCCGGATCCATCGGATCGATAAGCGCCTGGTTGCCGTCGCGCAGGTCGACCGAGCACCACACGGGCGCCCGTCCGATCTGGCGGTTTGGCCACTCGCGATCGGGCAGCCGAAGCGGAAGCGGGCGGAAGGGTACGTACTTCTCGACGGGCATCTTCTTCGGGCGGCTTGGTGCGGGAGGCATCTTCTGGATCCCTTCTGGTCTTGCTTGTCCTTGGTCGCGTTTGCGGGGGAAACAAAAACCTCCTGGCATCTGCACAGGAGGCTATCGGCGAGCACCTACGGGCGCTCGCCTCAGGTAAGGAGCAGGCTGCTGTCGAAGTGGTTCCGGGTCATCGTGCGGACAGTCTACCCTCTCCGCCAGTCCCAGGAAACCGGGCGGCGGAAAATCGCGAGGAGTGGCTCCGGCGGTAGGATTCGAACCTACGACCAAGCGGTTAACAGCCGCCCGTCTCGGGCCCCGTTTTGAGCACGAATGGAGCCCATTTCGCTCACCAAGTCAGTCACGCAGTCAGCCACGCGAAACACATTCTGGGGTTGGAGCGGGTCAGACCAACGCAATACGGGTCAAGGTTCGGAGCGGGCTCGAAGGCGCACTGTGGCGTCGCAACTCGGTTTGACGCGCTTCGCGGACCGACCAGAGGTCGCTGAGGAGCCAGACCGACCGGCCCGTTAGGGCGATACGAGATTCCACCCCTGGCAGATCACCGTTGCGTACGTAGCTCCTCCTAGATCCCAGTAGCCAGTCAGCTTCTCTTATTGACGCGAGAGAAGCCAGACGCTCACCGCTGCGCCTCGCACCACGCCAAACTGCGAGATCTGCTGGGCTTCCGAGTCGGCGAGCTTCATGCGGCGGAAGCCGCTCGCGAACTCGCCGAGGATCGGTATCTCGATGACCAGGGCGCCCTCTTCCCCGACTTGTCCGCGGCCTGGAATGAACAAGTCGCTAGCACCGAGGTGTTGGGCGACCTCGCGGTGCGCCTGGCAGAGGTTGCAGGTGCTCCCCAGGCCGAGGCGCCGGAGATGGCGCTGCCCGGCGCTGGCGCCCAAGATGGCTAGGCGCCTCGATTCGATCGGCTGCGACGCCGTACTATCAAGAGGATGGACGATCAAGTCTCTTGGAACGAGGACAATCTGCTCCGCTCTCTCGCCACGTGCGAGGACGGCTCCATTCCGCCTGCGGAGATATCCCTCCGGCAGAGTTCGAGGAGGCCTACCATCGTCAACTAGAAGCTAATGCCGCGGCCTCATTCCTACGCCCGGAGTCTCCAGGATTCCCAGGGCGAACCAGTCGGGCTGTCAACCCACAAAAGACTCGTGACTTCTTTGCGTCTCCCACCCTTCGGCGAGTAACCATGGCCACGGGTAACCTGCCGCCCTACGTGGCTGATCCGTTCGTGGCAATTCGGCCACAGGCCAACATCCGCTGTCGAACCCAAGGCGGGTTCAACTAGGCGTCAGCGCGGTGTCCTTGCCAAGACTAGATCCTGGCGATTCAGCACCCTATCCACCTAGCGTAGGACGTATACGTGGGACTGTATCCGGTGATCCATCCACCACCAGCTGGCACGTACACCGCGTAGTACTGCATCGCGGCGAAGTACTCGACGGTTCCACTGCAACGTGGCGTGATCGCGGTCGCGCTCCCGATAGTGGTGTTGTACGAGTCTGATTCCTGGTATTGCACCTGTTCCCAGCGCGTACCGGCCCAAGCGTAGATCCACACGAAAACGTGGATTGCGCTTACTCGTGCCGAGCAGTACACCACGCCGGTCGCCATGATGGCCGGTCCATCAGTCAGGACTGGCGTTGTTACGCTGCCCGAACAAGGGATTCCGTTTGGGACCGCCAGAGTCGTCCCCGGCGCCACCAAGAGCATCCCAGACACCATCACAAGAACGACGACAAACCCTCGAAGCACCCGTGGAATTCGCATCGGTGTACCCCCGAACTCTCTGTCGGTGATCGGTGAGCTGATCGCCCGCTGTCACCATCGACCACTCTATTGAGTTAGGGCTGGGGGGTCAAGGGCCCCGAGCGGGGCGAGC
>CAZRUC010000222.1:0-4394 GCA_964603175.1 uncultured Anaerolineaceae bacterium | reverse complement strand
TGAGGCGCAAATAGGCGAGCGTCTCGGCGTCGATCGGGAAGAGTGTCGCCGTGGCCCCGAACTCGGGGGACATATTCGAGATCGTGGCCCGGTCGGCCAGCGCGAGTCCCGCCAGGCCATCGCCGGTGAACTCCACGAACGTGCCCACGACGCCGTACGAGCGCAGCATCTGGGTCACGACAAGCACGAGGTCGGTTGCGGTGGCGCCCTCGGGCAGCTCGCCTGAGAGGCGCACGCCGATGACCTTGGGCATCGGTTGGTAGAGCGGCTGGCCGAGCAGCACAGCCTCGGCTTCGATTCCGCCCACGCCGTAGCCCAGGACACCCAGGCCGTTGATCATCGTCGTATGCGAATCCGTGCCGACGAGAGTGTCGGGGAACGCGAGTCCTCCGCGGCCGTCGGGGTCGCGGCGGGTCGCCACCACGGTGGCGAGGAACTCGAGATTGACCTGATGGACGATGCCGGTCCCCGGCGGAACGACGCGCAGGTCCCCGAAGGCCGTCTGAGCCCAACGCAGCAATTGGTAGCGCTCGCCGTTGCGTTGGTATTCGCGGCCGACGTTGAAGGCGAAAGAATCGGCCGTGCCGTAGCGATCGACCTGTACGGAGTGGTCGATCACCAGATCCGCGGGAACCAGCGGGTTGACCAGCGCCGGATCGCCGCCGAGGTCGGCCATCGCGTCGCGCATCGCAGCCAGGTCGACGACCGCCGGGACGCCGGTGAAGTCCTGCATGATGACCCGGGCGGGCATGAAAGGAATCTCGATCTCAGCGCCCGAGGCCGCGGCGCCGGGTCGCCAGGCGGCGAGGGCGGCCACGTCGGACTCGCGGACGATGCCGCCGCCGGCGTGCCGGAGAACGTTTTCGAGCAGGATCTTGACCGTCACCGGCATGCGGCTCAGGTCCGTACCGAGGGTGGCACCCGTCCCGGCGCCGCCGCGCGCAAGGTTCGAGAGACGGTAGACGTCCGGCAGACCGGGTCCGAGAGGGGCCCGAGCGCCGAAGGGATCGCGGACAACCACGACATCTCCTTCGCAATCTCGATCGAGAGATTGATCGCCAGGCCCCAGCGGGGGAGCGCCTTCCGCCAGGGATACGCCGCACTCGGGGACTTGGTCGCTCCTGGCGACGCGCCCACCGCCTGCGGGTCAGTCCCAAGGATACCGCGAGCGCGGGCGGGCGAGGCGAGCCGTCTCAGCAGGGCGTCCGTGGGCCCGCTCGCCGACCCGTGTCGGCCGGAGCTTCTGCGAGACTTCGGGCTACGCGGAATGTAGTCTGAGAGGGGAGGTGGCTCGCTTGGAACTGGGGCGTGAAGTATTGGTCGAAGGCTCGCGCTCGCCTGAGGCAGCCGAAATGGGCGCCGTCGGCGAAGTCCGTGCCGCTCCGCGGGTCGGGATCGTGGGCGCGGGACCGGTCGGTACGGGGCTCGGACTGGCGATCAGCCGGGCCGGCTGGCCGGTGGTCGCCGTCTCCAGCCGCGATCCGGTCCGCCGAGACAGATTCCGCGCCCTCGTTCCGGGGTCCCGGGCCTTCGCCGATCCGACCGCGCTGCTCGAGGAAGTCGAGCTGGCCATCGTGGCCGTCCCCGACGACGCCATAGCCTCAGTCGCGGCCTCGATCCGCCTCTACACCGGCCAGGCGTTGGTGCACACGAGCGGTCTGCTCGGTGCGCAAGTGCTGGAACCGGCACTGTCAGCCGGGAGCCACATCGGCTCGTTCCATCCGCTCGTGTCATTCACTGCCGACGCTGAGCGGTCGGCCGCCGCAATCCACGGTGCCACCATCGCCCTCGAAGGAGACGACAGGTTGCTCGGGCTGCTCGCCGACCTCGCGGAAGGACTCGGCGCCCTGCCGGTTCGCCTTCCGCCCGGCACCAAACCCGCCTACCACGCCGCTGCCGCGATGGCCTCCGGTGGTCTGGTCGCGCTTCTCGACGCCATCGTCACGCTGGGGAAGTTCGCGGGCCTTGACGAGGCAGGAGCTCTGGCCGTCTACGGCCGCCTCCTAGAACAGACCCTCGCAAACGCGAGGTCCGGCGGTGTCGCCGCCGCGCTGACCGGCCCCATCGCGCGGGGAGACGCCGGCACGCTGGCGGCGCACATGGACGCTCTCCGTCAATTCGCTCCGGATCTCGTCGACTTGTACGCCGCCACGGCCCAACGGGAGGTGAAGCTCGCGGAAGAGCGTGGCTCCCTGGCACCGGCGGAGTTGGATCGCCTGCGCGCCGTGCTTGCAAAGCCTGCCTGACCGGCTACGATTAACGGATGCAGCGCAGCATCACGGCCCGGTATGCCGCACGTCCCGCAGCCTCCTTCGTCCGGACTGTCGGCGACGGTCGGGAGCGCCGTCTTGGGCTGCACTCGAGCCTGAGTTTCCAGCGGGCAGCTACTCGTCTGACGATCCTCCGCTCCTCACATGGCGGCTTGCACCTGAGCGGCTGGAGCCCGGTTACCACGCCCCGCCCCAACTCTCCGAGTTGCGGAGTCGTTCGCCCGGCAATCACGATCTGCTGGGCGGACTCGGGACGCCCCCGCGCCGATCGCCGATCGAGCCTCGCCACGGCACCGTGGCGCGGCTGATAGCCGCCACCGCGACTTCCGCCGGCGGCATCGTCGTTCGGTTCGAGGGGGCAGTCCCACATTTCGTCGTCGGCCGCCGCAAGCGCGAGCGCGACGGCGCAACCTGGACGCTTCCGAAGGGCACGCCCATCACCGGCGAGACCCTGGAAGAGACGGCGTTGCGCGAGGTCGAGGAAGAGACGGGGCTGAAGGTCCGGATCGTCTCGCCCCTCGACTCGATCAACTACACCTTCGTGCAGCGGGGTTTGAAGATCCGCAAGACGGTCCACTACTTCATGATGGAGCCGATCGGCGGGGATTTCGGCGACCACGACCACGAGTTCGAGGAGGTTCGCTGGATCACCTTCGCGCAGGCTCCAACTCTGCTGTCGTTCGAAACCGAGCGCGGTCTGGTCGCGCTGGCTGCCACTCGCCTTCCGGAGACGGAGAGCGCTGCTGGCTAATCTCACGTCACCGGAGGTAGATCGCTCGATGGCCCAGGCTGATGAGGCGCTCCTGGCGACGCCCCTGGCAGATCGTCATGTAGCTCTCGGTGCGAAGCTCGTCGAGTTTGCGGGCTGGCTGATGCCGCTCCAATACGCGGGCATCCTGGAGGAGCATCGGGCAGTTCGGGCTCGAGCCGGACTCTTCGATCTCTCACACATGGGCGAACTCTTCGTCGAAGGGGAGCAGGCCGGAGCTGGGCTCGCCTACGCTCTCGTATCGGACCCGCGGTCCCTGGCGATCGGCCGGGCGCAGTATTCGATGATCTGCGCGGCTGAAGGCGGCGTGCTCGACGACCTGATCGTCTACCGGCTCGGCGCGCAGCGCTTCCTGATCGTCGCCAACGCCTCCAATGCGGCCGTGGTCAGCGACGCCCTCGCGGAGCGGCTGGCCGGTTTCCGCGCCGTCATCGACGACCGCTCGCTGGCGACGGCCCTGGTGGCGATCCAAGGTCCGCTGTCCGCGACCGTACTGGCGCCGCTCACCGACATCGACCTCGGCGGTCTGCGGTATTACGCAATCGCCGAGGGCCGCGTCGCGGGTGCTGCGGCTCTCCTCGCGCGCACCGGATATACCGGCGAGGACGGCTTCGAGGTGATCGTGGACCTGGCCCACGCGGCCGCGGTCTGGGACGCGCTCTACGAGGCGGGTGCCCCGCTGGGAGTCGTCCCGGTGGGGCTCGGCGCGCGCGACACGTTGCGTCTCGAAGCGGGCATGCCGCTCTACGGAAACGAGCTCGGCCAGGAGACTACGCCGTTCGAAGCGGGTCTCGGCAGGGTCGTCAAGCTGGACAAGGAGGGCGACTTCGTCGGTCGCGCCGCGCTCGAGCGAGCGCAGGTTGACGGTCCCCGCAAGAAGCTCGTAGGGCTCATCGTCCGAGGTCGGGGAATCGCCCGCCACGGCTATCCGGTCTTCGTCGGCGAACGTGCCACAGGAGTCGTCACGAGCGGAACGCTCTCTCCGACTCTCGGCGAGCCAATAGCAATGGCGTACGTAGCACCCTCCGACGCCGAGCCCGGTACGATAGTGGCGGTGGGGATCCGCGACCAGCGCGTCCCTGCGGAAGTCGTTGCCTTGCCTTTCTATCGAAGGGCGAAGTAGGGTCGGGCACACGAGGAGGCTCAGGCGATGGCGCCTAAGGATCTGCGCTATACCAAGGATCACGAGTGGGTCCGCCTCGATGGCGACGTGGCCACGATCGGCATCACCGACTTCGCGGCCCACCAGCTCGGCGACATCGTGTTTGTTGAGCTCCCCGACCTGGGTCGGGCGGTGACTCAATTCGGCCCAATCGGCGTTGTCGAATCGGTCAAGGCCGTGAGCGATCTCTTCG
>CAZRUC010000221.1:0-4399 GCA_964603175.1 uncultured Anaerolineaceae bacterium | reverse complement strand
CGCGGAGTCTAGCGGAGTATGCCATGCCCGGACGGTATACTCGGCGCCATCCGGACCGCGGGCCGGCATCGCTGCCCCTCGACCCGCAGACCGCCTTACGCCGCGGGAGATGCGGCCTCGAGTAGTCCGGACGCTCCGACAGTCGGGAGGTGTGCCTGGTGCGAGCCCTGCTCTCAGTGGCAAGCCGCGACGGCATAGCCCCGTTCGCCCGCGACCTGCTCAGCCTCGGCGTCGAAGTCTTCGCCACCGACGGCACGCGCGAATTCCTCGCATCAGAGAACGTCGAGGTGCGATCCGTCTCCGAGTTGACGGGCGCGGAATCGATGGCCGGTGGCCAGGTCAAGACACTTCACCCCGCGATATATGCCGGCATCCTGACGCGCCGTGACCGGCCCGATCAGCTCGCGGAGCTCGAAAAGCAGGGCATCGGCCTGATCGATCTAGTGGCCGTGAACGTCAGCCAGTTCGCCCCGCAGGTGGGGGTGCGGCTGGTTGCCATCGATGAAGCGATCGAGATGATCGACGTCGGTGGGGCGGCCCTGCTCTCCGCAGCTGCCCGCAACTACGCCGGCGTCGCCGCCGTGGCCAACCCGGCCCGCTACGACCAGGTGATCGCCGAGATGCGCCAGCGCGGCGCGGTTTCCCCCGTGCTTCGCCAACAGCTCGCCGCCGAAGCGTTCGGCCTCGTGGCCGCCTACAACGCCGAGATCGCCGCTTACCTGTTCAACGCCGCGGGCGACATGTTCCCGAGTCGTCTCGCCATCGTCCTGGAGAAGGTATCGGACCTCCGGTACGGCGAGAACCCGACCCAGCATGCCGCTTTCTATCGCGAGACGACGCATCGGGACGGCACGCTTGCCGACGCCACTCAGCTCCAGGGATCGCGGCCGTCGTTCAATGACCTGCTCGATCTCGACGCCGCCTATGCCTTCGCGACCGACTTCACTGCCCCAACGGCAGTGATCGTTAAGCACACCGACCCGGTCGGGCTCGCGTCGGCCGACGATCTGGTCGAGGCCTATCGGAAGGCCCTCGACACCGACCCGGTTTCTTGTTTCGGTGGCATCGTCGGGGTCAACCGCGAGCTGGACGGCTCGACCGCGAGGGAGATCGCCGCCAATTCCTTCGAGGCGGTCGTGGCGCCGGCGTTCAGCCAGGCCGCGGTCGGGATCCTGGCCCAGAAGCCGCAACTCCGCCTGCTCGCCGTCCCGCAAAGCCCGATCGAAGGACCGCGCGATTACGGCATCGCCAACCTCGACTTCAAACGGATCGCCGGCGGGCTGCTGGTCGAAGCCAAGGACGAGCTGGGGCTCGACAAAACCCAGCTGCACGTCGTCACCAAGCGGCGGCCGACGCTCGAGGAACTGACCGACCTGCTGTTCGCCTGGCGGACGGTCCGTCATGTCCGCTCGAACGCGATCGTGCTGGCCCGCAACGCCGGAACGGTGGGGATCGGCGCTGCCCAGGCGAGCCGCCAGACTTCCGTGGAGATTGCGCTGCGGCGAGCCGGCGATCGAGCGCGGCTGGCGGTAATGGCCAGCGACGCCTACTTCCCGTTCCCCGATGGGATCCAGGCGGCGGCGCAGGCCGGGATCAGCGCCATCATCCAGCCGGGTGGGTCGATCCGAGACGAGATGGCGATCGAGGTCGCCGACCGGCACCACCTGGCGATGGTCTTCACGGGACGGCGCCACTTCCGCCACTAGCTGGGCCCTTGCGGCCAGCCCCGGCGCCGTGACAAAAGCTGCGCGCAGATCGGAGTGATCCGCCGGGCTCTCTCTTCCGAATCAATGGTTGACACCGATCGGGCCTTACGGACCGATCGGGCGGTCGGAGGAAAAGGGATCCCCGGGCAACCGGGTCGAGGGGTGTGGCGGACGGCAGGTCGGAGCCCATACCGAGAGGGGCCTGCCGCTTCGCCTCCACATTCGCAAGGGGGGAGCCTTGTCGACCGATTCGGGACCGACCGCGCCGAGGGGCCGACGTCGCGCCCGACCGCTGATCGTCGCCACATTGATCGTGGCGGCGTCGATCGTGCTGTCCGGTTGTGCCGGCCTCTTCGGGCACGTCGCGTGTGGCTGCGCTTCGACAGCGAGCCCTTTCAATGGTGCCAGCCCCACGGCGTGGCCTGTCTCGGCCAGCCAGGCAGCTGCCACGGCGCAGAAGTTCGCCGGCGTCGTCATGCGCGCCGACCAATGGGAACCCTCCGCCGGGCCGCTCTATGAGCTGACGGACGGGAATTCCTATGCCTCCGTCGATGGCGAAACCGGCAGGCTCCTGCAATCCTTCCGCCTGGATCGAATGCCGAAGAACGACGCCGGGACGGTCGCCGCCGCCGATGGCCTCACCGCGGCGAGCGCCTATCTCGACAACGCCGGCGTAAGCACGATCGGGCTGACGACCTCGGTCCAATCGCAGACCCTCAAGTCCGTCGCCTATCTCGAGGTGACGTGGCAAGACCCCGACGGAACGGCTCGGCTCGAGGTCCTGGTGAACGCATCGACCGATACCGTTTTCGGGTTCGAGGATCTCGGGTTCGGGCCCAAATTCTCCCTGGCCGTGCCGATCGTCGAACAAACCGGCGCCATGGGCCTTGCGCAGAGCTCGACCTTTGCGGCCGGGGCGCAGGCCATGTCGACAGACTTCGAGGTCACCCCCGGTGGCTCGGGCGAGCCGGCTTTTCAGTGGCTGGTCGTCTTCAACGACGGCGTTCTCAGCGTCGACGCAGCGACCGGCGAGGTCGCAAGCCTCAAATGGCAGAGTTAGCCTTCAGGCTCCAGCCAGCGACCGAGCGTCTCATCCCAGCTCGCGACCGGACGGACGGCGGCGGCGCCTTCGATCGATTCCTGGCGGGCTCGAGCCTGCGCGACCGATTCTCCCCAGCCCGGCGGAACCAGCTCCGGGGCCAGGTCTGACAGCGGCGCCAGGACGAAGAGGCGGTGGCGCGCCTCCGGATGCGGGACTTCGAGCAACCGCAGAGCCTTGGCCGGGTCCGGCGAGCGACCCGCCTCAGGCCGCTCCACGGCGAGGTACTCGTCGCCGAACGTGAGCAGGTCCAGGTCGAGCTCGCGCGGCCCGTAGCGGAAACGATCCTGACGACCGAACGCCCGCTCGATCGACTTGAGGGCCAGCAGCAGGGCGATCGGACCGGTATTGCCGCCCGGTCCTGCCGGAACGTCGAGCCCGACGACGGCGTTGTGGAAGTCGGGTTGATCCGCCACCTCGACCGGGGCCGTGACGTACAGGCGCGAGACGCCTGCCAGGCCGGCACCCGGCAGCGCAGCCAGCGCGTGTACGGCAGCGGTCAAGGTGGCCTGGGCGTCGCCGACGTTCGCCCCGAGGCCGATATATGCCCGAACCGTATGCACTTGCTCCGTCTGCGCGGGTTGCCGCGCCGTGGGGCGCCGCGGCTAGACTCCGCTGGTGCGCCCGGTTGCAGTGATCATTTTCCACGCTGAGGCCCCGAATGGTGCGGGCCCGCTTGTGCGCGCGCTGGCCGAGGCCCGGCGCGCGCTGGCCGAGGGCCATCGCGAGGCGTTTCTGGCGGCCGGCGCGGACGAGGCCGAGATAGTGGCCGGCGCTCCCGACGGGCTGTCCTTCGGGGAGCGGCTGACGGATGCGATACGGGCACGTTCCGCCCGCGCCGCCGGGGCGGTGCCCGGCGGCGGCGCACCCGGCGGCCTGATCGTCCTGGGTTCGGGGAGCATCCCGCTTGCGCGAGCCGCGGATCTGCGACGGTTCGTCGAGATCGCCGCGGGACCCGACGGGCACGCCCTGGCGAACAACCGCTATTCGGCCGACGTGGTCGCGATATCGCGCGTGGCGGATCTGGCCGAGCTGCCGCCGCTCCCCGCCGACAACGCCCTTCCCCGGTGGCTGGAGGAGCGGGCCGGGGTTGCCGTAGCGGACCTGCGGTCGCGCTGGCGGCTGGGCGTCGACATCGACACTCCGTTGGATCTGCTCGTGGTCGGCAGGCCGGCCGCGCGCCGGATCCACGCAACGGCGCCACTGGTCGGCGAGCGGCTGGCGGCACTCGCCGACGTGCTGACGAACCGCCGGGCCGAGCTGCTCGTCGCGGGCCGAGCGTCGGCGGCCACTCTCCGTTGGCTGGAGAGTGGCGTCGCCTGCCGCGTTCGGGCGCTCGTCGAAGAGCGCGGCCTCCGCGCCGCGAGTCGTCTTGCGCAATCCGGCGCCACGACCGGCTCGCGGCCGCCGCGCTCCGTCCTCGGGGAGCTGCTCGACCGCGACGGGCCCGAGTCGCTCGCCGCAATCGTGGCCAAGCTCGCCGACGCGGCCGTCATCGACACGCGTGTCCTCCTGGCCCATCGCCACGGCGCCGACGAAGCGGCATGGCCCGCGGCCGAGGATCGCTTTGCGTCGGACCTGCTGCTGACGGAGT
>CAZRUC010000220.1:0-4491 GCA_964603175.1 uncultured Anaerolineaceae bacterium | reverse complement strand
GCGCTGCCCGAAGGTTTCCGTTCTCGACATCGAGGCGGTCGAGAAGCCTCTTCTGATCGCTACCGGTCAGGCCCGGAGCAGTCGCTTCGGCCAGGGCGAGGAAGACGGCGGCGTGGTGCGCGGCAACCGCGGCGCCATCGCTCGATGCCGCGAGTTGCTCGAGCGCGAACTCCCGGATCGTGAGGAGCATCGAGAATCGGGGTTCGCCGTCCGCTTCGTCCTGCCTGACCAGACTCTGGTCGACGAGGGCCGCGAGGCCGGAGAGGACGTCGAGACCATCGTCTCCACAGACCGCCTCTGCCGCTTCGAGGTCCGCGCCACCGACGAACACCGAGAAGCAGGAGAACAGCTGTTTGGCGGCGGGGTCCAACAAGTCGTGGCTCCAGGCAATCGCACCCCGCAGCGTCTGCTGCCGGGCGGGCAGGTCACGCGAACCGACCTCCAGCGTGTCGAGGCGCCGGCCCAGCCGCGAGAGCAATGCCTGAGGAGGAAGGAGCTTGATGCGTGCCGCGGCCAGCTCGATCGCTAATGGCAGGCCGTCCAGGCGGCTGCAGATCTCCACGACCGCCGCCGCGTTGGCCGTGGTGATCTTGAAGTCCGGCTTGACCGCTGTCGCTCGCTCCACAAACAGCGCCACGGACTCGTATCGGGCCAGCGCGGCCGGATCCTGATCGCCACCGAGTTCAGGGAGCGCGAGGGGGGGAACTTCATATTCGCGCTCGCCGTAGAGGTGCAGCGTCGCCCGGCTGGTAACCAAGACCCGCAGCCCCTCGCTCGCTCGCATCAGTTCGCCGACCAGTTCCGCGGCCGGAAGCACCTGCTCGAAGTTGTCGAGCGCCAGGAGGAGGCGACGATCGCGCAAATGCTCGGACAGCCTTTCGGCGGGCGGCTGGTTCACGGCTTCCCGCAGGCCGAGCGCCTGGACGATGGCGGGACCGACCAGCCCTGGATCCCCGATCAGGCCGAGTGGCACGAAGAAGACGCCGTCCGGGTAATCGGAGATGACGTCGGCAGCGAGCTGGAGGCTGAGTCGTGTCTTGCCGGTGCCGCCCGGGCCGGTGAGCGTGAGGAGGCGCGTGCCGGACAGAAGGCGCCGCGCATCCGCCACCTCCCGGGTACGACCGACGAAGCTTGTGAGTTGAGTAGGGAGGTTGTTCGGCGTGGCGTCGAGCGAGCGCAACGGCGGGAATTGCGAGCTCAAGCCGGCGATCACCGTCTCGTAGATGTGCTCCGGCTGGGTGAGATCTTTTAGCCGATGCCGGCCCAGGTCCCGCAGTTCCACGTCATGCGGGAGACTTTGGGCAACCAGCGCCCGAGTCGACTCCGATAGCAGGACCTGGCCGCCGTGGCCAACCGCGGCGATTCTTGCGGCGCGGTGGACGTCCAGGCCGACGTACGTTCCGTCCCGGACGAGCGCCTCTCCGGTGTGCAAACCCATCCGAACGCGCACTGAGGCTTCGCCCGGCCAGCTGCGCGCCGCAAGCGCCCGTTGCGCCGCCACGGCTGCCGCGAGGCCCCCAGCCGCACTGCCGAACGCGGCAAAGAGTGAGTCACCCTCGGTGCCGATGGAGACCCCTTGCGCCCCGTCGACAGCTTCTCGAAGCAGGCGATGGTGCTCGCTCAACAATCCGGGATATTCGTCCCCGAGCTGCTGGAGCAGGCGGGTCGACCCTTCGATGTCTGTGAACAGGAAGGTGACGGTCCCTGTGGGGAACTCTGGAGCAGGGCGCATAGCTTCAGACGGCGTTTGCCGGCGCCGTGGAATTCGGCGCGAGCCTTTCCTCCCTGCGGACCGGGAGATTCCGGTTCCGCGATGCTGATGTGGCGCTCCTGGGGTGTCAACGCACGTCGCGTCAGGAGCGTATGGAACCCCGTAAATGGGAACGAGGAGGCCCCGAAACGGCTCCGCTGTTGTGCCGGGGCAAGTCATGCGCTACACATAGTCAGGCTCGCGGCGTTCGCGGCCCGGCGCGGCGCCCAGCCGGTGGACTCAGCCGGCCGGAGCGCCGGGCTTTCCTGGAGAGTCGATGACGCAGTTGTTGGAACTGGCGGACGAGCTGGGTTCCCTCGCCTTGTTTGCCGATCTGTCGCGACCCCAGCTCGAGAGCGTGGCTCACTCCTTCGAAGAGGCATGGTTTGGGCAAGACGAGCGAATCCTTCGCGAGGGACTGACCGGCACGGGCTTCTACGTGATCCTCGACGGTGAGGTGGCAGTGCGAGCCCAGGGCCGGGACACTGCCGTTCTCGGTCGCGGCGCCTTCTTCGGCGAAGTCTCGGTGCTCCTGGGCGAGCCGCCCTCGGCCGATGTCGTCGCGCTCCGCCCGATGCGCTGCCTTCACATGGCGGGGCCGGCGCTGCACGAATTCCTGCTCGCTCACCCGGCGGTGATGTATCGCATGCTGCTCGAACAGACGCGGCGGCTTCGGACCACGACCCGGGCTCGCGGCTGACTTCCGTGGCGATGAGCGCGCCCAATCTCGAGGGCGACGGGCGACCGTTTCCACCCGGCGAGTACCCGCTCGTGGTGGTCGGCAGCGGCCCCGGCGGCCTGCAGGTGAGCTACGCGCTGCGCCGTCTCGGCGTGGACCACGCAGTCATCTCGGCCGATCCAGCGCCGGGCGGCATGTTTCGACGGTTCCCGTTCTTCCAGCGGCTACTCAGTTGGACCAAACCGTACGCGCCGGTCGAACGGGGCACGCGGGCTTACGAGAGGTACGACTGGAACAGCCTGCTCGCCGAGGAACCCGAGAACCGGGCCGTCATGACCGGCTTGATGGACGGCACCTCCTACTTCCCGTCCCGCGCCGAGATGGAGCTGAACCTGTCCACCTTTGCGGCGCAGGCAGGCGTTGAGGTTCGCTACGACTGTCACTGGGAAGCGACCAGGCGCGAGGCCACCGCCGACGGAGACAGATTCGTTCTCGAAACCTCGGACGGCGAGTACCGCTGCCGCGTAGCCGTCTTCGCGGTTGGAGTCGCCGAACCGTATACGCCGCCGACCCCGGGCCTCGAGAGCGTGCCGCACTATGCCGACACGCGTCCCGCCGAAACGTACGCCGGCAAGCGAATCTTCATCGTCGGCAAGCAGAACTCCGGTTTCGAGCTGGCAAGCGGCCTGTTGCCATGGGCACGCGCAATCGTCCTCGCGTCGCCGAGTCCGGCAAAGCTCTCCGTTGTCACGCGCTCGCTCGTCGGCATCCGGGCGCGTTACCTGCAGCCTTACGAGGACCACGTGCTGGCGGGAGGCGTGGCCGTCCTGGAAGCTTCGATCGTGGGCATCGAGCCGACCGGTGAAGGCGGAACGCTGAGGGTTACCGTGAGGCCGTCGGCCGGCGGGGACGCCGTCGGTTTCGAAGTGGACGAGGCGATCGCCGCCACCGGCTTTGTCGCTCCGCTGCGCGACCTGCCGGCGCTTGGGGTTGCCACCTTCGGCCACAGCGGGCTCCCGGCCCAAACACCGTTCTGGGAGAGCGCCACTTTGCCCGGCATCTACTTTGCCGGCACGATCAGCCAGGGCGCCGCTGGAATCAAGAAGCACGGCCTTCCGTCGAATTCCGGGGCTGTCCATGGTGCTCGCTACAACGCCCGGCTGCTGGCCGGTCACCTGGCCGAGAAGCACTTCGGGGTCCCGCATTCGCGGCGGGAGCTCACCGAGGCGGAAGTCCTGCCATTCCTGATCGACGAGTTATGCCGGGCTCCGGAGCTATGGCATCAGCGGGCCTATCTGGCCCGTATCGTCAGCCTCGATCCGGACCGCGGCATCGCCGACGACGGGTTCCTGCCACTCGCCCATTTCCTCGATGCAGGTGGTCCCGATGCGCTGGCAGCCACCATCGAGGCCGACACCGAAGGCGGTGTATATCCTGTCATCTACGTCCGCCGCTCGGGTCGAATCGAGGAGCACGCCCTGCCGGGCCACCCCCTCCACGACTTCGGGACGGACGAGCATCGTCGAGCGCTGGCCGGGCTCCTCGCTGAAGTCGGCGTCGCCGCGGCCGAGGAGGCGTGACGGAGGCTCGAAACGGGCACTTGAAACGCGCAATTGTTGGGCTGGTCGTTTGCGCGGTCCTGGTGGCTGCATGCGAGAAAGGTTTGGCGTCGGACGCCGCCGGAGCTCCGTACGCCGGTTCCACGCTCGGCGATCCGTGCTCGTTGCTCACCATGGCCCAGGTCGGCTCCGCCATCAGCTTCACGGTCAACTCGCAGACCGTCGGTGACAACGGGCGAACCTGCACCTGGACGTACGCCGACCCAAACAACATGGTCACGTTCAATACCGCGAGGCTGACTCTCATCGACCTTGCCACTTTCCGGGCCATGCAGGCCACTGCGGACAGCGGCATCGTCACGCCGGTGTCCAATCTCGGCGACGAGGCCTTCTCGGTTATGGGTAGCCAGGCGAGCCTCAATGTCAAGAAGGGCAGCAGCGCTTTCACCGTTTCGGTGACGGGCAGCGCTTACACGACGGCTCAATCGGAAGCCGATGAGTTG
>CAZRUC010000219.1:2221-4581 GCA_964603175.1 uncultured Anaerolineaceae bacterium | reverse complement strand
TGGCCCGGACGGATCTGTTCCACGGTCACATCGGTGGCATCGACACGCTTGCCCGGGCGCTTCTCGTCGCCGCGGATATGGTCGAGCGCGGGACGTTACTGAAGCTGCGCGAGGAGCGCTACGCCGGATGGGCGGGCAAGCTCGGGACATCCATCCTGTCGGGGGGCGCAACGCTCGAGGAGCTCGAGCGCCGCGTCGCCTTCGGGGAAATCGACCCGAAACCAGTGTCGGGCCGGCAGGAGGTCCTGGAGAACCTGGTGAACCAGCAGATCTGGGCGGCAGAGCACCGGGGGTGGCAAGCCACCCTCCCCGACAGGACCTGACTTCATCGAGCCCACGACCGCCGGCCCGATTCGATCCGTCTGGCGGTTACCGGGCGACTCGACACCGGCCTCGTCACGCTCGCGGCAGGCGAACGGCTGCAGGCCGGGGGTCGGTAGCCCAACGCTACGGGACCTCGAGCCAGCCTTCGCGGAGGGCTCGCGTGGCCAGCTCGGTCCTCGACTGCAGGTCGAGGCGGTCGAACAGGCGCCGCAGATGCGCCTCGACGGTCTTGGCCGCGATCCCCAGCGCCGATCCGATCTCGTCGTTGCTCCGCCCTTCGACGACGAGCACGACAACCTCACGCTCCCGGGCAGTGAGAATCGGAGCGTGACCAACGGGCCGGACGCCGAACGCCAGGCCGCCGGCGGCCGCCCTCCGGATCGCCTCGATCAATTCGGTGATAGGAGCCGTCTTGAGGACGAACCCGGACGCTCCCAGGCGCAGCGCGGCGGCGACGTATTGCGGGTAGTCGTATGCGGTCAGCACGACGATCGCGGGGAGGGTCCCGCCACGTGCGAGGAGCTCCAGGCCGCTCTTCGATCCGAGGCGGATGTCGAGCAGCACCACGTCCACCGCCGAGGGATCGAGCAGCTTGGTCGCGTCATCGAGAGAGCCGGCAGTTCCGGCGATGCACAGCCCGGCCACGTTCGCGAGCAATGCCGCCGTGCCTTCGCGAACGACCGGGTGATCGTCCACGATCGCGACCCTGATGGGGCGAGAGGCTTCGGTCATTGCTGCCCGGCGTACGCCGCCGGGGACGCGACGGTGGTCACGACCGCGGCCGCGGCGTCGGGGCTCTTCGCTGCCTCGAAATCAGGCCCGTCCGCCTCCCAGACGATGCTCACGCGCGTCCCGCCTCCCGGGCGCCTGCCTATCCGAAGGTCTGCCTGGATCGCCTCGGCCCTTTGAGCCATGTTGAGCAGCCCGAGGTGGCCCGTCTGCTCGGCCAGTCCTGCCGCACCCGACTCCAACCCGGGGCCACAGTCGTCCACGTCGAGCTCGGCCCAGGTGCCGCCCGAACGGTAACGAACCACGATCGGAGGCGCGCCGTGCTTCACCGCGTTGGCGAGCGCTTCCTGTGCCACACGGAAGAGCGCCAACTCGACGTTCGGCGGCAAGCGTTCCGGGTCCCGGGCCACTTCGAGGTAGACAGGCCCGCCCGCGAGCGACTGGAACCGCTCGGTCAGCCAATCGAGAGCCGGGCCCAGGCCGAGATCGTCGAGGATCGGCAGCCGGAGATCGCCACAGATTGCGCGCAACCGAGCGGCAACGGTTCGAGCCGCCTCGGCGTTCTCGAGGTCGCCCGCGGCATCCAGCCGGCGGACCAGCATCGTCAGGTCCTGGAGGGCGTCGTCGTGGATGTCGGCCGCGATGCGCGCCCGCTCGGCCTCCGTGGCGGCCACCACCACGTCGCGTTGGAACGTGGCTCGGGTGGCCAGCCGGAGTAGCGGCCTCAGGGTGAACTTGCCGGCCAGGAACCCGGCCGCCAACCAGACAACCAGCGGAAACGCGAAGGTCACCTGGCCCTTCCCCACGAGGACCAGGAGCGCGACCGAAGGAGTAGCTGCGGCGAGGACCAGCTCGGTGGATTCGACAAACCTGCCGGGAGCCGGCGCGGATCCCGCCGAATCGGAGGCAACTCTTCCGAAGGTCGGCCGTGCGGCGAGCAATCCAGGGACAAATGCGACGCAACCCGCCAGAACCGAGCTCCAGAGGAGGTACCGGCTGAAGTCGTTGCCGGCCCTGATGGCCAGCCACGGCACGATCGCGGCCACGGCCAGGCCGACTACGATCAGCTGTAGCCGCGCGACCGCCGTCCGGTCCTCGAGCCGGTCGATGAAGTCGGCCGCAAGGGGAATCATTGCCAGCGTGACGGCCGCAACCCCCAGGCTTGCCACCCCAAGATCCGGCATGAGCTGGATCGGGACCGCAAGGAGCGGCACTGCCGTTGCAGCCGGGAGTGTGATGGCGAGGCCCTGAAGCGAACCGCCTGCGCGACCGCGTCCGAGCCACCAGATCCCAACCAGCAGGATCGC
>CAZRUC010000219.1:0-2121 GCA_964603175.1 uncultured Anaerolineaceae bacterium | reverse complement strand
GTCGTCGAGCCGGACCACGACCATCCCGGGCTGGATCCCGTTCTGATCCGCCGGGCTGCCCCGATCGACCGAACCGACCGCAATTTGATCGCCCTGGAGGGTGAGGTGGACGCCTGTCGGACTCGGTCCGGCGCTCCAGGCGATCACACCGAGCAGAAACGTCAGGACGACGATCGCCAGGGCGGCTTTATCGCGACGACGCAGGGTCATGTCGAGGCCAACGGTAGCACCGCGGACCCTGCCCAGAATGGCGGGGAATCCCTACACGGCCGCTCGCGGAGTCCCCGATGGACGCCGTTGCGGGGTCCGCCTAGGGTTTACGCGAACGCCGTCGAAGAGGGGGATGCATGCGCCACCGAATGGTCCAGATGGTCCGGTCCATGCTCGTCCAGGCCCGCCTGACCTTCCTGCTCCACCGCTTCACTTTGGTGGCGGTGTCGGCAATGCTGATCCTCGGTTCCGCGGCGGCGCTTTTCGTCGCGTTCCGGCTCCGGGCGGTCGGGGTCACGCCGGAGTGTCTCGACGCCTGGCCACGTGTCGGGCCGGGGGCGCCGTCGGCCGCCTGCCAGGCGAGCGCGAACGAGTTCCGCTCGATAAACGGCACCTGGGCCGCACCGCTGCTCGGCGCACTCGGCGGCGTCGCGCCGCTTGCGGGATTGCTCGCCGGAGCGGCGCTGGTCGCCCGCGAGATCGAAGAAGGCACCGCCCCGGTCGCGTGGGCACTGGCTCCATCGAGGATGCGCTGGCTTATCGGACGCGTCGCGCCGGTGGCCGTGTTGCTCCTCGTCCTGTCCGCCGTCGCGAGCGTGGCCGCAACCGAATTGGCGGGGGCGCGATACCCGGGCCTCGACCCCGCGCTCTCGTTCTACAACGGCAGTAGCCACGGCCTGACGCCGGTCGCGGCGGGACTGGTCGTATTCGCCGCGGCGGTCTTCGCGGGCTCGGTGCTGGCCCGGGTTCTGCCGGCGCTGATCGTCGCTTCTGTGCTCGGCCTGGTTCTCGTATCCGGCGTCTTCGCCTCGGAGAATCTGTGGTTTCCCGGCCAGACGATAGTCGTCGACGCACGCGTCGCATCTACCGAATACCGCGGCGCCTACGGCCTCGATCAGAAGATCCAGCTGGCATCCGGCGAGCTCAGGTCGCTCATGGACTTCAACAACCTGGACTTTGACGCCGAAGGCAACATGACTGGGCTGCCGGTGGGGGCGGCGTTCGTGGCCCTCGTCATCCCCGGCACCCGTCATCCGTTCATCGACGCGGTCGAGGCCAGCGCGATGGCAACGATGGCGGTGTTCCTGCTGGCCGCCACAGCGTTCGTGGTTCGGCGCCGCCGACCGTACTGAGACCGCCACCAAGCGGGCGCTCCCGACGGCTTCCCGTCTTACTCAACAGTTGAGTGTTATGGGAACTGGCAACCCACGAATAGCACGGCAGGCCACCGCCGAGCCTGCCTGACGTGCCGATAGCCGCCTCTGGAGGTGGCGTCCACTCGCGCGGGCCGTCTCCCATTTCCGTTGCACTCAGGCAGTGAGTATCCCGGGAATTGCCGGTGTCGCTGCTCGGGCGCCATCCGAACTGCATAATCATTATGCACGGCGCTTTATTCAGGCTGCATATCTAACGCAAGACTTGCGCATACGGCCGTCTCCATGCATACTCCCTACATGCGAACGCTGTCGGCCGGCAAATCCAAGATAAAGCGCTGGCGGCCCTGTCCGGAGACACGGCCCTAGGCTCGACGGTGTTCACATGAACCCGGAGCCGACAGGCGGAGGCTCCCGGGGCCGCGACATCAAGGGGTGCCGCGGTTTCTTTTTGTCCGGCGGAACGCGAGCCCCGACCGCCCCGGCGCACACCACGCCCGCGCCGCCCGCGCCCCAATTCAGCCGACATGTGACCACAACAGCAGGAGATCCCCGGAAATGCAGAGCATCGTGGCAGGAGACGGAGCCATGGGCCGCGCGGTAGCCGCCGCGCTGGCCGGACGTGGCACGCCACCGCTGGCGATTCTCGGGATGCCGGCCGGGCCCCAAGGCCACTCCCCCGCCGATTTTCACGGAGTCGACGTCCTATTCGACTTCAGCGTCGGCGAGGCCGTGCTACCGAACATGCGCGCAGCGC
>CAZRUC010000218.1:0-4589 GCA_964603175.1 uncultured Anaerolineaceae bacterium | reverse complement strand
GCGGCATGGCGCTCCGCCTCTCGCACCTGATGCCGGACTGGGTGATTGCCTTCTTCTACAGCGGCCTCGGCCTGGCGCTCTTTCTGTGCGGCATTCGCTTCCTGGGGGTCTTCGCGCGCAAGGATGTGCTGACCGTCGCGCACACCAACCGGCCGGTGCCGCGGATCAGCGGTACGTGAGGGCGGCGCCGTTACCCACGCCTCTGTTGACGGGCCTTGCCATAACGGAACACGGTCTGCAGGCCGGCGCTGGCGGCCAGGCCGAGGCACCGAGCGCCTACCCTTTCCCCATGCCCCAAGCCATCGCGCTCGATGTATCAATCTCACAGTAGCGGGCTAATCGCCGGGATTCAACATTCAGGACGGCGTTTCGCCACTCCCGCGACGGACCCGGACGACCGCGAAGTCGACCTCCGCCAGGAAGGCCGGCACGGCGCGGACGGCGGCCCGATCGATTTCTCTGACGTCCGCCGGCAGATCCTCGTAGGGGACCAGGTAAGGACTCTCCTTTCGGCCCTCGCTCCTGGTGGCGGCCAACCGCCACCCCGCGGCCTCGCGCTCCTGGCGCCAACGGTCATGCTCCATGCACGCGAGCAACTCGATCTCGTCGGCGGTGAATGCCAGCGGCTCGACGTCCCAGTCGGTCATTGGCGCGATGTCGCACCCGATCGCATCGAGCTTGCGAGAGATGTCGGTGGCCTGTTGGCGGTTCGACTCCTTGAGCGACTCCGGTAGCTGCTCCCAGTCGACCGTGGAAGGATTCGTCTCGGCTGACTGTCCTTCGCGCCGCCGGTTGGAGACGTAATTCTCGTGGATGGCCCGCGCCAGAACCTCGTTCTGCCCTGCCAGCAGCACATCCGGCCTGCAGACCAGGTCCAGGAGCCCGAACACGCGGAGGTTGCCGTAGGTGTCGCCGCGGCCCTCGCCGCCCAGAAGCGCGGCCACGCCTTTCTCTTCCGTTGTGCGCACGACGATCGGAACCTGGCGGTCCCCAAGGCGGTGGCGCAGGTGCAAGGCCGCGCTGAGCCCGACGGCATCGTCGCCCACGCACACATATACGCCGGTGACGTCTGACTTACCGAGGCGGCCGAACAGGAAGTCGGCACGCTCGAATTCGGCCGAGTCGAGATCCATTCGACAGGGCTTCAACTGGCACACGCTCGCCAGCCGCGGCAGGCGTTCGTTCATCACCGCGACTCGCTCGTCGGCCTGATGGTCGACGGCGGTGATCCTCAGCTTCTTGCCGCGTGTGCCCGGAATGGATCTCCATCGGCGAGCGGCATGCACGATGAGCCTGGTGCCCATCTCGCCGAGACCGACGACGACGATGTGCGGCGGGCCCAGCGGCGTGTTGCCCCGATCATCGAAAGCCGGGTGGTCGGCGAGCAGCGCCGGCGCGCCCAACTCTGCGACGTTGAAGTACTCGATGCGGAGCCCGCCCCCACGACGGGCCAGCCCGACCTGACGAAGCACGTCGCTTAGCTTGTCATCCAGGACGTGGACGAAGCACGTGAGCGGCGACCCGCTCCGGCCATCGGCGAGCTTTGCCGCGCCGAGCGCGATGTCGGAGTTCCTGCCATCGTCCCCGGCCACGGCGAATAGGTACCGGGCCCGGTCCGCTCTGGCCCTGCGGAGCATGGCGGGATCCGTGCCGTCGCCCACAAGGACTACCACGCCATCCTCGCGGCACCTGGCGATGGCGCCGTTCTGCGCGTCGGACTCGACACCCACGACCTCGTACCCGGCCTCGCGGAGGCTTCGGGCCAGCAGAGAGCCGAGGCGCCCCAACCCGCACACGACCACGTGGTTCGAGTAGAGCCGGACCCGGATGCCCGAAAGTTGCTCGCCGAGGAGATCCACTATCGCGCTCAGGGTCGCACCGGCCGCCACCGCAGGGGCCAGGAAGCGGGCGATTTCGAGCTGCCACGGGACCGGCGGCGCTACGGCGCCCGAATGGATGATGAAGAGCTGGAGCGAGCGGTAGAGGTTGTCCAGGAAGCTGCCGGGCTGGCCGAGCTCCCGCGCGTTCATGTCGAACCCGATCCACCCCAACATTAGGGCGGCGAAGAAGAGCCCGGCGATCACGATCCACCGCGCCGCTTCCCAGGCGCGGCGCCCGCGTCCACCCCAGAGCGCCCAGGGGCGCCGTGTTCGCAGCGCAGCCGGTCGCGACTTCGGCTGTTCGGTCAAAGCTAGCTCCCTTGCTGCCTCCGGCGGCTCGCCCACCTCGGCACCAACCGGCCGGTGCCGCGGATCAGCAGTATGTGAGCCCGCCGCCGCGTGATCCAGGGCCTACAAGACCGAAGGGTCGCGGCCAGCCCCTTCCGCCCCACTCGCGCGATCTGCTATAACTCACCTTGCTCCGAGCGGGAGTAACTCAGTTGGCAGAGTGTCTGCTTCCCAAGCAGAATGTCGCCGGTTCGAATCCGGTCTCCCGCTCCAGTTCCTTGGTCTGATCTTAAGGCGGCACTCTGCTTGCAGAGTCCACCGCCGAATCGCCCTACCGGATCGCACCAACCGGCTGGCACAACGCTCCGGTGGCAGCGACGGGTTGACCGTGCGATCCGAGCCGGCTTACTCGGCGTTGTCGTCGCGCTCAGGCGACGACCCCCGAACCAACGGACGACGGCCTCGTTCTGCTCGGTGGATATGTAGATGTCCCTCCATGGCCCAGCAGGGGCGGTCTAGCCATTGGCCCGGCGCGACGGTGGAGGCGACCGGATGGGGACGCCGTGGGCTGGTCGCTCACCGGCTCCGCTGGTCGTCAGGAAACCGCGGGTTCATCAGTCGCCGATGACCCGAGATCCCTGCATCATCCCGTAGACGTAGCCGTCCGGGCCGCGGAAGTGGAACCAGCCGAGGCCTTCGATCCTGCGCGACCAGGTGATGTCGTCGAGCAGCTCGACGCCGGCTGCTTCGAGCTCGGTCCGGGCCGCGACGACGTCGCCGACGACGAACGACGCGACCGGGCCGGTCGTGTACGTCGCTGCCTGAAACTCCGAGCCCTCCGCGTCCGGGCCGATGATCTCGACGAAGTCGTGCTCGGCACCCGGGAGGGAGAGCATCGCGAAGTCGGGCTCCTCGTAATACGTGGCCAGCCCGAGGACATCACGGAAGAACCGGGTCGTCTCGGAGAAGTCGTCGGTTCGGGTCCCAAGGAAGCCGAGTCGTCGCACGTCCATCGGAGGAGCCTCGTCTATCAGCGGCGCGTGAGGGGCGCCGCAACCGGTCCGAGCGCGCCGCGCACGCCCGCGATTGCCGCGTCCGCGAGCGGACTGGGGCGTCTTGGGCTTACCCCAAAAGGCGGCCGAACAAGCCCCGTCGACCACGCGCGGGGGTAGATACAGAGAGCGGACGGGGCCGTCTCAGCGCGAGCAGCTTGTCGATCTCCACCTGGTATGGACGTCCGATCATCGTACGTGCGAGCCACTCGAGGTAATCCGGGTCGTGGCGGGCCAGATCGGCGAGCGACCAACCGGCATAACGTCCGAATTCCAGGACGGTGCCGGCCTGGCCCCGGACTGCGCGTGCACCGAGCGGTTGGCGATTGATTGTTGGGCCTGGGGCTGGCCCCTTGGTGGGCGGAGCGACGGGTCGTCCCGGCGGCGTATCAGTCGTCGCGGCAAGAGCCCTCCGCGACTGGTCGTAGACGGCCCGGCGCTCGGCGCCACCGAGCACCTCGAACGCGGCATTGAGCTCGGCCATCTTCGAGGAGGCGGCGGGATCGGCATTCACATCAGGGTGATCGCGCCGCGCCAGCGCCCGATAAGCCGCGCGGATTACCTCTGCGTCGGCGCTGGGGTCGACGTTCAAGACCTTATAGAGGTCGGTCCCGGTCTGCGTCTCTTGGTCCGTCAACATTCGATCGCTCACGCATGTCGCAATCAGTCGGCCAAAAACCCATTTCCCTACCCGAAATATGAGCGGTCTACTGCGAAAATGACATCGAGACGGAACGAATCTCGGCTGGTGGGGCAAGCGTTCCCGAACACGCTGATCGTCGCGCCCATCGAGTTCTCGCCCGGTGCGAGCAGCCTCTCGGGGTGACCGGAGCTGCCACAACGCTGGGCTAGTTGACCGCTACTCCAACCATTCAATCCCGTACTGCAGGGAGAGCTCGCGGTACTTTGCATCGCTGAGCGAACCATCGGTCTTCGCGTTCGCCAGTGCATCGAACCATTGGTCGAGACCAGCGGGGACGACCATGAACAGGTACCGCGAACGCGTCTTGATTGGATTGCGGATCGCATGGGGACGTTCTTCGGCAGGTGCGCAACCCCGCCCGCCTCGAGGATCCGGGTTTGGTCACCGGACCGGATCTCCAACGCGCCCTTCAAGACGAGTCGGCGGAGAATCAGGCAGACTCCTCGGACGCAACGTAGCCGAGGCGACCGCGCGTCGCCACGATCAAGACAAGGGAGAGAGCACCGAGGGCGAGCAGGCCCACGTCGAGGGCCGAGGTCGCCACGACGAAGACCGCCAGCGCGGCGTTAATGCTCGAATGGGTCACCATTGTCAGGAACAGGCTGCCTCCGGTGCGGTTGAACACCCAGGTCATGACCGGCGCGATCGCGACGACCATGAGCAGGA
>CAZRUC010000217.1:0-4589 GCA_964603175.1 uncultured Anaerolineaceae bacterium | reverse complement strand
AAGCGCTGCCGCGCCGGCGTGTGCGAGGACCTGGCGCTCTCGCCGTGCGAGAACTCCTGCCCGCTGCACATGAACATTCCGCGCTTCCTGCAGCTCTACAAGGAAGAGCGGGTCGAGGACGCGTTCCTCTCGGTAATCCTGGACAACCCGCTACCCGCGTCGACCGGGCGCGTCTGCCAGCACCCCTGTGACAACCGTTGCCGCCGTGCCGCGATCGACGAGCCTGTGAACATGCGCGACGTGCATCGCCGGATCGCCGACGAAGTGCTGCTCTCCCCCAAGTTCGAGGGCATGGTCGCCCGCGTGGTCGAGTGCAAGCTAGAGCCGACCGGGCATCAGGTCGCCATCGTCGGCGCCGGCCCGACCGGTCTCACCTGCGCCTACTACCTCGGCCTGCTCGGCCATGATGTGACCGTCTACGACTCGCGCCCCGCCGCCGGCGGCATGCTGCGCTACGCGCTGCCGGAGTACCGGCTGCCGAAGGCGGTGCTCGACAAGGAGATCGAGCTGATCGAGCGCGTGGGGGTCAAGTTCCAATTCAACGTAAGCGTCGGCGAGGACCTCGCCCTCAACGACATAGCCCACCAGTACGACGCCGTCTTCCTTGCCATCGGCACCTGGAAAGAGGCCTGGGTCTATCTGCCCGGCACCGAACTAACAGGCGTGATCCCGGCGCTGCCGTTCCTCGAACGCGTTTCGCTCGACGAACGCTTCCCGGTCGGCAAGAAGGTGGTCGTGATCGGCGGAGGCAACGCCGCCGTCGACTCCGCTCGCACTGCCCGCCGGCTCGGCGCCGACGTGACCATCGTCTATCGCCGCGAGCGCAAGGACATGCCGGCCATCCCCGAGGAGATCGAGGCGGCCGAGCACGAAGGCGTCAAGTTCGCCTATCTAGCCGCACCGCATCGCATCGTAGGCGACAAGAATGGCCAGGTCTGCGCCATCGAGGCGGTCCGGACCAAGCTCGGCGAGTTCGACACCTCGGGTCGCCGCCGGCCGGTGCCCACCGACGAAGTGATCCGAATGAAGTGCGACAGCGTGATTCTGGCAGTTGGCGAGAAGGTCGACCCGGACTTCTGCAAGGCCTCGGGTCTCAAGGTCAAGGAAGCTGGCACGATAGAAGTCGAGCGCTATTCGCTCGAGACAAGCCGCGATCGTTTCTACGCGGGTGGCGACCTCATCACCGGGGCTTCCAACGTTTCGAACGCCATGGGCATCGGCAAGAAGGCCGCCCGAAACATCCACAAGCGATTGATGGATCTTGAGCGCTTCCCGAACCTGCTTCCCGCCTTCACCTACGAGATGAAGCCAGTCGAGACACCGAGCAAGTTCAGTCGCCACGTCCCCGGCGAGATGCCCGCCGCACAGCGAGTGCTGTCATACGCGGAGGTATCGCTGGGCCTCACACCTCTGGCGGCCCTCGAAGAAACGTCCCGTTGCTTGCGCTGCGACGTTCGCAGCGTCGAAAGGTAGGGTCACCTTGACCGAGAAGGTGAGCGTCCGGATCGACGGCCAGGTGATCGCGGCGACCCCGGGCCAGACGATCCTCGAGGCCGCGCGAGCCAACGACAAGTACATCCCGGCCCTGTGCTACATGGAAGGCCTCAGCGCGGTCGGCGCGTGCCGGCTGTGTATGGTTGAAGTCTCCGGGGTCGCGCGTCTGCTGCCCGCCTGCACCACCCCGGTTCAGGAGGGCCTGGCGGTCTCCACCAACTCGGAGCAGCTTCACTCGTACCGCAAGATCGCGCTCGAGCTCCTGCTGGTTGAGCGCAACCACGTCTGCGCCGTGTGCGTCTCTTCCGGCCATTGCGAGCTTCAGGCTCTGGCACAGGAGCACGGCATCACGCACGTCCGCTATCCGTACAACTACCCGAAGCTGGCGGTCGACACCACGCACCCCCGCTATGTCCTCGACCACAACCGCTGCATCCTGTGCTCGCGCTGCGTACGCACGTGCGCCGAGATCGAGGGCGCTCACGTTTGGGACGTCGCGGGCCGCGGCATCCAATCCCGGCTGGTCTCCGAGTTGCACCGACCCTGGGGCGAGGCCGCCAGCTGCACCAGTTGCGGCAAGTGTGTGCAGGCCTGCCCGACCGGCGCGATGGCCGAGAAGGGATGGGGGGTCGAAGAAATGACCAAACGGCCAGTCGTCGTCGGCAATTTGACCTCGATGCGAGGGGGCCGGTGATGGACAAGGTCAGGATCGGCACCTGCTGGCTCGACGGCTGCTCCGGCTGCCACATGTCCCTCCTGGACACGGACGAGGGAATCGTCGCGGTGCTCGAAAAGGCCGACATCGTCTTTGGCCCGCTGGTCGACGCGCAGGAGTGGCCCGAAGGCGTCGACGTGGCGGTCATAGAGGGCGCCATCAGCAGCGAGGACGATCTCGAGCTCGCCAAGACAGCGCGTTCTCGCAGCAAGATCGTTGTCGCGCTGGGTGACTGCGCGGTCACGGGCAACGTGCCGTCGATGCGTAACGGCATCCCCACCCGCAAGCTGCTCGAGCGGGTTTACGTCGAAGGCGCAACCGAAGAGCCCGGCGTGCCGACCGACGGCGTCCCTGCGCTGCTCAAGCAGGCGGGGCCGCTGCAGGCGGCGATCAAGGTCGATGTCCACGTTCCCGGCTGCCCGCCCAAGCCCGAGGCGATCCTGTTCGTGCTCGGTGAGCTGCTCGAGGGCCGCCAACCGGACCTCGGCTCCAAGCTGCGGTTCGGGTAGGGCGCGGACATGACGACCAAGAGAGCGACAACGGGTCACGGGCCCGTCGCCGATGCGCCCGCAGCGCAGCCGGCGGAGGCCAGGAGAGCCATGAAGACGATCAAGATCGACCACGTGTCCCGCATCGAGGGCCACGCCAGGATCACGATCAAGCTCGACGACGCAGGCCAGGTCGCCGACACGCAGTTCCACGTGACCCAGATCCGCGGCTTCGAGAAGTTCATCGAGGGACGCCCGTACTACGAGATGCCGGGGATAACGTCACGGATCTGCGGCATCTGCCCGGTGAGCCACCAGCTCGCCTCGTCCAAGGCTTGTGACGAAATCATGGCAGTCCGCATCCCACACCCCGCGAGCGAGCTGCGCGAGCTGATCCACTGCGCGCAGTTCGTGCAGTCGCACGCGCTGTCCTTCTTCCATCTCTCGGCGCCCGACCTGCTTCTCGGGATGGACTTCGATCCTGACAAGCGCAATATCGCGGGCCTGCTCGAGCAACACCCCGACGCCCTGCGCGACGGGATCGCGTTGCGCAAGTTCGGCCAGCAGGTCATCGAGCGGCTGGCCAAGGAGCGAATCCACCCCTCCTGGATCGAACCCGGCGGCGTCAACGCCCCGCTCGACCCGGCTGCGCGTGAGAAGACGCTCGCCGAACTGCCCGCGGCCATGGCGATCGTAAAGCGCACGCTCGCGCTCTGGAAGGGCACGCTCGACGGCTTCCCGAACGAGATCGAGTCCTTCTCGAACTTCCCGACCATGTACTGCGGTCTCGTGGGACCGGACGGCTCCCTGCGGCTCTACGACGGAAACCTGCGCTTCGTCGGCCCTGACGGGAGCATCGTCGCCGACCAGGTGAAACCCGACGACTACGCGACCTATATCGGCGAGGCCGCGCTCGCGGACTCCTACCTGAAGGCGCCGTACTACAAGCCGGTCGGCTTCCCTGACGGCATCTACCGCGTCGGCCCTCTGGCGCGCCTCAACGTCGCCGACCGGTGCGGCACGCCCGATGCCGATACCGAGCTCGAGGAGTACCGGCAGCGTCTGGGCCGCATCGTCCAAAGCGGCTTCCACTACCACTACGCCCGACTGATCGAGGCCATGTACGCCCTGGAGCGAATGCAGGAGCTGCTCGACGACCCGGCCATCCTCGGGACCATGGTTCGCGCCCACGCGGGCGTCAACAACCTCGAAGGTACCGGCATCATCGAAGCGCCGCGCGGCACGCTCATCCACCACTACAAAGTGAACGGTGACGGCGCGATGACCTGGGCCAACCTGATCGTCGCCACGGGCCACAACAACCTCGCCATCGGCCGCGGGATCCTGCAGGTGGCCAAGCGGTTCGTCGACGGCAACAAGATCCAGGAAGGCGCCCTCAACCGCGTCTCCGCCCTGGTCCGCGCCTACGACCCCTGCCTCAGCTGCTCCACCCACGCCCTGGGCATGGTCCCGTTGCTCATACAGCTCCGAGGGCCGGACGGCGAATTGCTGGACGAGGCGAGAACGGAGTAACCCGGGCGATCGGGTTGCCGCCCGCCAAGCCGTAACGGGGAGGCGTCGTGCTCGGACTCTGGGGCCGGCCGTCCCACCGGGACGTTCCGACTGACGCCGCCCGCCGGATGTGCGTCGGCGCTCGGGCTCGGCAGTGGGAAGATGCGCGGGTGAAGGCCATGTTGGCGACGGGATGTCGATCGACGATCGGTGCCGTGCCGGTCACGCGAGTCCGGATGGTTGCCCACGGTGGTGCAAGTGGACGCTAGCTCCGATCTCCGGCAACGGCTGGCAGTTCCCAGCGATCGACTAGGAACGTTGAATACGTTCCTGCTTGATCCCTCCGCGCGGATCGTGAACGATCTCCTCGCCGTCGTCGC
>CAZRUC010000216.1:0-4601 GCA_964603175.1 uncultured Anaerolineaceae bacterium | reverse complement strand
GCAGACGTTGAGCGGCTCGTAGCTCTGATTGAGAACCAGGACCACGCCGTCCATGAGCGCATCGTATCAGAGGATCGTAGGCGTCCGGCGCCGCTCGGCCGCGCTCGCGCGAATCGAAAGGCCCGCCGGTCGGGGCGGGCCTTTCGACATATGGAACCAAAACTGGGGCTATGGGTATAGGTACTTGGACAAGCTCGTGCTCGCCGACGAGCCACCGCCCGTGGTCACGACGACGTCGACGATCGTCCCGCTGGGTCGGGCGGGAGCCACCGCCGTGATGGATATGTCGGTGGGCGGGGGCGTGAACGACACTGGCGTCCCGCCGAATGTCACCTGGGTCGCGTTGGTGAAGTACTCGCCCGTAATCGTTACCGCTCCGATCGAACCGGCAGCGTGCGTGACTACCGGTGTCGGGTATAGCTGGACTAGATGTGCGCCCGAATGGGCAAGATCTACCGCAATCGCCCGGAAGTTGTCGGCGAGGGCAGCTCCGGTCGGCGCGTTGAAGTAGTACGGGGCGGCGGGGCCTGTCGCCAGCGCTTGGAGAAGCGATGTGGCGGACTTGTTTGCCCACGTCGTCGTTTCGGAACCGTTAGTCCCTTGCGACTGGCAGTTCGCACTTACGCCGTAGCCGACGCTGTAGATCTTGATGCCATCGGCCTTCGCAAGAGTGGCCTGGGTAATAGCAGCGCCACAAGTGAATTGCATGGCGTCGAGGTTGCTGCCGCCGCCGCCGTCCTCCGGATGGCCGTCCGTCTCCAGAAGGATGCCCTTCACTACGCCGGGGCGCCCGTAGGTGTTGAGGAACCAGTGTGCGTACGCGATCGGCATTGCCAGAGTCGTGCCGGACGAGGAAGCCGAGATGCAGTTGATCGCCTTCACGACTGTGCTGCCGGTGTTCGCAACACCTGCGATCTCGTACGTCCCCAAATCTCCGTTGGGATTCGGGAGGGGGTCGGTTGTGTCGGTGCCGCTGAGGCCTACCGGAACCCAGACGCCGGCAGTCGCCGCACTGGGCACCCAACTGGTCAGGTTCTTTACCGTCGCGCCCGCGGCGTGCGTTGCGATCGCGGTGCTGTCTCGGCCTCGGACGACGTTCAGGGACACCGTTGTACTCGGCGTGCCCGTAACGGTGGCATCCATCTGCTCGCTATCAACCACGATACGGAAGGTTCCCGACGTCGGGATCCCGAGCGCCGACGCGATCCGAATGTTGTTGTCGGCCTTGCCGACCATCACCGCGACCGCGGCGCCGCCGGCGTGCGCGACGATGGCAGTGCTGTCCCAGCCGCGCGTTACCGTCCAGCTCGTGCTGCTCGGAGCAGCCGTCACTGACATCTCTTCGGAATCGACCTTGATGGTGAATGGGAAGCTGGTCGGGAACGAGGACTGCGAGTCGACAAAGATCTTTGTGTCGTTGTTATCGACGTCCCAGGACACCGCGGCGGCGTTGTTGTGCGTAGCGGCGGCTGTGCCGCCCTGGGCACGGGTTACGGTCCAGAGCGTCGTGCCCTGACCGCCGGTCACTGTCATCTGCTCGCTATCGACTTTGATGGTGTAGTTGCCGCTAGTCGGGAACCCGGCCGCTGTCGTGACCGGCAGTGCTGTGGACGCGGTAGTGATGGCCAGGATCGCAGTCTCGCCGCTGGAATGTGGGGCAGCGGTGGTGCCGCCCTGACCGCGCAATACGGTCCAGCTCGTCGTGCCTTGACCGCCCGTCACCGTCATCTGCTCGGAATCGATCACGATGCTGAAATTGCCACTTGTCGGGAACCCGGCCGCCGACGTGACAGTGATTGGTGTGGTGGCGGCCGTTATGTAGTTGGGTGTGGACACCGGTGCCCCGATTGAGTGGGCGACGCGTGCGGTGCGGGTCACAGTCCAGGTTGTGCTGGTCGGATTGGCCGTTACGGTCATCTGCTCGTTATCGACGAGAATGGCCCAACCGGTTCCTGGCGGGAAACCGGTCTTCCCCCCGGCTGGGATCGTGATCGTGTTGTTGCCACCGCTGGTGGTCATGGCGACCGTTATCTGCGTCGACGGGCCGCCCAGGTTCGTCTTCGGGTCGTTCACGGTCGTGGCCGCGCTGTCCAGGTTCGTAGTAGCGCCGCTCAGGGTCGTGTTTGGGAAGAAGTTGGTGTCATCCGCTTTGCCATATGCCGTTCCCCCTCCGGGGCACGCACCCAGCGTAGGGGCGCCCGCCGCGTCGACGTCGCTCGGGCCGGTCAATGCCAGTGCGACGCGTTGCTTGGCCGGGTCGTAGACGCCGAGAACCGCGTTGGCCGCGTTCTTGAGCGACTGGATCTTGGTGATGGGGTACGTGTCGTTCGTTCCCATGCTGCCAGTGCGGTCGAGGACGATGACGAGGTCGACGGGAACGACCGGCGACGATCCGCACGGCCCGTTGCAGGCGGCGGACACGACCATTCCCGTCGATCCGTTCGGAATGCCGACCACTGGGGCGAGCTTGTACTGGGTAGTGGCGCTGCCCGTGATCAGGACGACGTTGCACTTGTCACCGGCGCCGGGATCGCACTCAGAGATTCGCGTGGGGCCGGCCCCGATAAAGTCGCTCACCGTCGGTGCATGCCCGAGTGCATGAGTCGGACTGCACGCCGCTGGAATGTCTCTGGAGATCCAGGCCTTATTTGTGGCCGGGTCCACGCCGACCAGACACTTGTAGTCGATCGTGTAGTTCGTACCTTGGGTCAAACCCGGGTAGTTCGCCTGGATGGTCGCGTTGATGAGGGTGTCCGCGGCCGCCGCATCTCCAGCAATCGAGCCATCTACAGGCAACAGGGACCCGCCGGCCAGGGCAGCGGAATCCAGCGTGTTCACGAGGATCTGCCTGTTGTTCCTTAGCGCGCCGCCATCGATCACGAGAGCGGCCAGCGCGAGAATGATGATCAAGACCAATTCAAAAAGGACGATGATCTGCCCGCGCTCTCGGTCGCCGTGCCGTCGTCGTGAATGCAGCATTTCCGTTCCTCCGGTGTCCCTACGACCTGGTGGTCCCGCTCGCGATCCGCTATTCGACGGTCATCTGGACGGTTGAGCTGAGGTTGAACGTCGCCCCGAAAGCCAGGGGGAAGAATGTCTTGTAGGTGTAGTTGACCGTCACCTTCACCGAGTCGCCCGCCTTGACGCCGCTGGTATTGGTCGTGGCGTCGAAGTCGTTCCAGTTGCAGATGGGGGGCGTAGTCACGCTCACGGTCGTCTGGAGGCATGTGGTCGTGATGCTCGTCGGGGTGAGCCCCGCCTGCGCCGCCGCGGCGTTCACCCGTGTCGTCACCACGGTGGGTATCGTCGTGTAGTCGGAGACCATGACGGCTGCGCGAGCACCTTCGCGGGCAGAGTTGATCACGGTCATCCTGGAGAAGAGTGCGAATCCAAAGTCGAGGATTCCCGACAGGACGAGCAGGAAGATGGGGATGACCAGGGCGAATTCGACCATGGCCTGGCCACGTCGGCGGTTGGAGCGGCTGCGGCTCGATGGGCCGGGCTTCAGATTCGACACGGCCTTGCTCCCTGTTTGCTTAGGTATCTCGAGATTCTCGACTACTCGATGGGATCGTAGCGGCCCAACCTTGCGGCCCACCTGTCAATGGTGCGGCGAGTCACCCGCCGCGTTAGCCGATGCCGGCGCCCTCGGGCGGCTCCAGGCTTGCCAGTTCGCGGGCCCGAAGCATC
Organism: uncultured Anaerolineaceae bacterium; assembly: GCA_964603175.1. Lineage (GTDB taxonomy): Bacteria > Chloroflexota > Limnocylindria > Limnocylindrales > CSP1-4 > Fen-1039. Next base: position 911 of record CAZRUC010000216.1, on the reverse strand, counting down.
ACCTCGTCGAGCATCTCGGGGGTCAGCCGGCCGGTGAACGTGTTCTGCTGGCTCGGGTGATACGAGCCGAGGATCGCGAAGGCGCCGATGCGAGCCTCTTCCAGATGCCCGAACTTGGGTCGCGACGGCGCCCGGAAGCCCAGTTCCCGGAGAGCCCGGAGAGCGCCGTCCCAGGCGAACGCGCCGAGGGCCACGATCACCCGGAGCTCGTGCAAGAGCGCCATCTCGCGCGCCAGATACGGCAGGCAACGATCGCGCTCCTCCGGCGTGGGCTGGTTGTCCGGTGGGGCGCAGCGGACCACCGCGGCAACGTAGAGGTCGGCCACCGCGAGGCCGTCGTCCGGCGAGATCGACGTGGGCTGGTTGGCGAAGCCCGTGCGATAGAGCGACGCGAAGAGGAAGTCGCCCGAGCGGTCGCCCGTGAAGATGCGACCCGTTCGATTTCCGCCGTGCGCCGCGGGCGCGAGTCCAACGATCAGGACCCTCGCGCCGGCCACTCCCCAGCCGGGCACCGGGCGGGCCCAGTACTCCTCGACGGCGAACCGGGCCGGCGGGTCCGTCGCCGAGGCCTCGCGCCACGCCACGAGACGCGGGCAGCGCCGGCAGGCGACGATGTCCGCAGTAAGCCCGATCAGCGAGTCCGGAACCATGCCGGGGACTCTACCGCTCGCCGGGATCCCCGGCTGACGATCCGTGCCGCGGCCGTCGGCCGGTCGCCGGAGCGGGGGTCGCGGGAGGTCCCGGTATAATCGGGGAGCGTTGCGCGGTTCAATGCCGCGTAAGAGCACGCCCCGCACCCGCCGCAGCTAAGGATCGAGAGCCAGCATGACCGCCGAGACCTCCACCTGGGCCACAAAGAAAGGCCTCGCCCAGATGCTCAAAGGCGGCGTCATCATGGACGTCGTTACCCC
>CAZRUC010000215.1:0-4607 GCA_964603175.1 uncultured Anaerolineaceae bacterium | reverse complement strand
TTCCTTTCGTCGAGGCGGCTCCGATCCGGCGCGCATCGACCGTGCAGGCAGCACGCATAGCCCGCCCTAATGCCTTGAACGCGGCCTCGGCCAGGTGATGGTCGTTGCGGCCCCAGCCGCGAATGTTGAGCGTGACGCCGCCGGCGCGCGCGACCGACTCGAAGACGTGGTCGATCAGCTGGAGCGGCATCTTGCCGGCCTTCTTGCCGCGGAACGGCAGGCTCACGACCGCATACGGCCGCCCGCCGACGTCCACGACCGCCGTGGCCACGGACTCGTCCATCGGCACGGCCGCGTCCCCGAAACGCTCGATCCCGGAGCGGTCGCCGAGCGCCTGCGCAAACGCCGCGCCGAGGACCAGCGCGACGTCCTCGACCGTGTGGTGCTCGTCAACCACGAGATCGCCCGTCGCTTCGATTTCGAGATCGAAGAGGCCGTGGTGGGCGAACGCGTCCAGAAGGTGATCGAAGAACCCGACGCCGGTCGCTATGTTCGTCTCCCCCGTGCCGTCGAGCTTCAGGGTCAGCGTGATTTGAGTCTCGCGCGTGGATCGACTGACGGTGGCCCAGCGGTCGCCGGACGCGACGACGGTGCCGATCTGGCTGGTCATGCGGGCATCTCCATGGCAGCGGCGATGAGGCGGTCGTTCTCTTCGACCGATCGAACGGTGAGACGAAGGCAGTCGGCCAGCGGATGGTCGGAGCCGAATGTGCGCGGCACCAGGCCCAGGCGCAGGAGGGCCTCTGCGGCAGCTCCGGCGTGCCCGTGGTCGCCGAACTCGACGAGGATGAAGTTGGCCTCCGACGGATACGGGCGCCAGCCCAGGCCTGCCAGCTCGTTCGCCAGCCGCGTGCGTTCCGAGGAAACCCGCGCGACATTCGCGGCGGCAAGCTCCGGACGCTGCAGCGCGGCAGTCGCGAGCGCGGCCGAAACCGTCCCCACAGACGCCGGGGCACGGTACGAAAGGATCGGGCCCAGGGTTTCCGGGCGAGCCACCGCGAAACCGACGCGGGCGCCGGCCAGGGCATGGGCCTTGCTCAGGGTTCGAATAACGACAAGACGCGGGTAGAACGACCGCAACGGCAGCACCGAACGCCCCACGAACTCGGCGTAGGCTTCGTCGACCGCGACGATCGGCGGCTCGCGGCCTGCTTCCGCCGCTTGATCGGCAAGTATGGCCAGCAACTCGGCGATTCGAAGGGGCGGCTCGACAGAGCCGGTCGGGTTGTTCGGCTCGCACAGCCATACGAGCTGGGCGGAGCTCGCGGCCCGGGCCATTGCGCTCAGGTCGAGCGCGAAGCCTTCGTGGCGCGAGAGCCGCGGAACGGGGATGAAGCGCGCCCCGCGCTGCTCCGTCACGATGCGATACATCGCATAGGTGGGCACGGCGCCCACTGCCACGGAACCCTCACGCAGGAATGCTCGAGCCGTGAGGTCCAGCGCTTCGTCGGCGCCGGCAGTCGGCAGGATCTCGTCCGCGGCCACGCCGTACGCGTCGGCGGCCGCCGCTACCAGCGCCGCGTAGTCGCTCGGCGGGTACTCGCTGAGAAGCGGGTCGAAGCTCCCCATCAGCACGTCGCCCAGGTCCGGCGGCACCGGCGACGTATTCACGTCGAACCGCACGATCGACTCGCGGGGCAGCCCGTATTTAGCCGCGAGGAAATCGGTCGTGGGCTCCCAGACGTAGGTTGGGAGCTCGAGCGGCGGTTTCGGCGCCGCAGCCGGCTCCAGCGGCGCGCTCATTCGGCGCTCTCAAATCGGATCTCGACCGCGCGCTTGTGGGCGATCAGGCCTTCGGCTTCGGCTATCGATTCGACCGCGTCCCGGATGGAGGCGAGCCCGTTGCGCGTGATCCGCTGGACCTGCACGAACTTGCCGTAACTCTCCGTGGAGAGCGCGCCGGACGAGCGCGCCAGGCCGCCGGTCGGCAGAACGTGGTTGGCCCCCGAGGCGTAGTCGCCGGCCGATTCCGGCGCGTATGGGCCGACGAAGAGCGAGCCCGCATTCACCAGCCGCGCGACAGCCTCCTCGACGTCCGCCACGACCACGGAGAGGTGCTCCGGGGCGTAGCCGTTCACGAAGTCCAGCGCGGCGTCCCGATCCGGCGCGACGACGACCAGGGCGCCGCTCGCCAGTGAGCGCTCGAGGATCGCGCGCCGCGCCGCCGTCTCGAGCTGACGCGCCAGCTCCCGTTCCACTTCGGCGGCGAACGCGGCATCCCACGTGACCAGCAGGGCAGGGGAGTCGGGGCCGTGCTCGGCCTGCGAGAGCAGATCCGATGCGACGTGAGCCGGGTCCGCGGTGCCGTCGGCCACGACCATGACCTCCGACGGGCCGGCGGGCAGGTCTATCCCGCACTCGCCGAAGACCTCGAGCTTCGCGGCGGTGACCCAGGCATTCCCAGGGCCCACGATCCGGTCGACGGGGGCGATGCCCTGCTCCGGTAACCCGTATGCGAGCGCCCCAACGGCCTGCGCGCCGCCCGCGACGATGAAAGCGTCGACGCCGACGAGCCCCGCGGCACCGAGCAGCGTCTGGTTGAGCCCGCCCTCCGCGTCGGCAGGCGAGGCCACGACGATCGTCCCTACACCTGCGACTTTGGCGGGCACGACGCCCATCAGCAGCGAACTCGGATAGGCGGCCGAACCACCCGGGGCGTAGACCCCAACCCGAGCCAGGGGCACCCAGCGCCGCTCTATCTCGACGCCGGGCACGATCGTGGTCGTGCGTGTCTGGGGCAGCTCCGTCTCGGCGAAGCGGCGGATGTTCTCGATCATCTGCTCGAGACCTGACCGGATGCGCGGCGGCAGCGAGTCGCGCGCGGCTTCCATCTCGGCGCGGGTAACGAGCAGCGAGCCGTCGGCCCGGCCGCCGCCGTGGCGCCGGTTGGCCTCGCGGACCGCCGCATCGCCGCCCGACTTGACGGCGGCGAGGATGGAACGCGCGCCTTCCCTGACCCGTGGATCCGGCACCGCGCCACGGCGGAACAGCGCCCCGACCTCGGCAGCGACCTCCGGATCGGAGCCGGCGCGCCGCAGGTCGAGGCGGCGCAAGGTTACAGACGCGGCACTCATGGGACGAGCTTCTCGATCGGCAGGATCAGGATGCCAGACGCCCCGGCGGCCTTGAGGCGCGGAAGTAGCGACCACACCGCGTCGGCCTCGACTACGGAGTGGATCGCGACCATGCCCTTGTGCGCCAGCGGAATGATCGACGGCGACTCGAGGCCGGGAAGCAGGTCCTCGAGTTCGGCCAGCTTGGTTTCGGGGGCGTTCATCATCAGGTACTTGCGGTCGCGTGCGGCGAGCGTGGCGCTCAGCATCGTCTCGACCTGGGCCAGAACCGCGCCGTCCTGTTCGAGCGCCTTCGAGTTGGCGAGGAGCACCGCCTCGGATTCGAAGACTTCCTCGATCGGTCGGAGGCCGTTCACAACCATTGTCGAACCGGTCGAAACGAGATCGACGATCGCCTCGGCCAGACCGAGCCTGGGGGCGACTTCGGCCGCGCCGGAGACGGGGATGACGTCCACCGGAATGGACCGCGCGGCGAAGTAGCGCTTCGTCAGGTTCATGTGCGACGTAGCCACGCGGAGGCCGGCGAGGTCCTCTGGGGTACGGTAGGGAGAGTCGTTTGGGACCGCGATCGTCAGCCGGCACCGCCCAAACCCGAGCTTGCGCACCTGCGCCACGCCCGACCCCGATTCCGCCACCAGATCGAGCCCGGTGATGCCAAGCTCGGCGACGCCGTCGCATACGAACTCGACGATGTCGTTCGTGCGGACGAACAGGATGTCGAGCTCGAAGTTCTGGACGCGCGCGACCAGGGCCCTCTCGCCGGCCTCGAAGACAAGCCCCGCGTCGCGCAGGAGCGCAACGGTCGGCTCGACGAGCCGGCCCTTGTTCGGAATTGCCAGGCGCAGCCGACGCATCATCGAGTGGTGCCCTCAGTCTCGTGGAGCCGCTCGAGGGCTCGCAGGTAGCCGCCTTCACCGTGGTGGAGCCATTGGGCGATGCGGGTAATCGTGGCCGTGCTCGCGCCGGTCTGGTGCGAGATCTCGGCGTAGTGGAGCCCCTGGTCCAGGAGCCGCACCACCGCCCAGCGCTGGGCCAGGTCGTGGAGCTCGCCGAGCGTGCAGAGATCACGGAAGAACGCCGAGGCTTCGTCGGCGGTTTCGAGCCGGAGGACGGCCCCGAACAGCTCCGCCGTCGCCTCGTCACGCCAGGCTTCGATCGCGCTCATAGTTGTCCTCGATGCGTTCGGTTGGGGCGGCCGGCGTCACGGCCGAGAGTCGGGTCGCGCCGCACCCCTTGTTAGTGTTGTAGCATAGTAGCATGATAGAACGCAAGCACAAGCCACTACCGACGGGCTTCCAGCTGCTGCCGGCCATCGACCTTCTGGGCGGCATGGTCGTCCGCCTGGCCGAGGGCGACTTCGACAGCCAGACGGTGTACGGCGACGACCCCGCGGAGTTCGCCCGGTCATTCGCGGCCGAGGGAGCGCGCTGGATCCACGTCGTGGACCTGGAAGGCGCCCGCGACGGGACGCGCCGCCAGACCGACGTCGTGGCCCGGATCGTCGCTGCGGCGGGGGAGGCAGTGGCGTGTGAG
>CAZRUC010000214.1:3068-4608 GCA_964603175.1 uncultured Anaerolineaceae bacterium | reverse complement strand
GCCCGATCTGGGAGTAGAGGCTGTGCAGGTACAGCTCGCGATGGGTCATCGAGACGCCCTTGGGGAATCCGGTCGTGCCGCTCGTGTAGAACAGCTCCGCCATGGCGTTCTCGTCTATCTCGGGCCGGAGTGGGTCGGTCGCGCCACCGGACAGCAGGGCTTCGTACTCGTCGTTGGCGATGCCGTCGGGTTCGCCCTCGAGGACCACGAACCGGGGACGGCCGGCGAGCTTGGGCGCGATTGCCTCGACCAGCGGCCGGAAGTCGTTGTGGAAGAAGACGACCTTGGATCCGGCGTGGTCGAGGATGTAGGCGATCTCGTTGGGCCCAAGGCGGATGTTTATCGGGTTGAGAACCGCGCCGGCCTCGAGCACGCCGTAGTAGGCCTCGAGCAGTTGGTGGGTGTTGTAGGTGATGAACGAGACGCGATCCCCGTCGCCGACGCCGAGTTCGCGCAGGGCGTTGGCCAGGCGGTGGGTCCTCTCCCCGAAAGCCCCGTAGGTGAACCTCAGTTCACCGTCCACGACCCCGGTCTTGGCGTGGAAGAACGTCTCGGCCCGGTCTCGGAACTCAAGAACGGATAGAGGTACGAACACCAGGGACCTCCTCGCCTGACTGGCAATGACTGGGGAAAGATACCCGGCCTTCGGTTCGCTAGCGGGCCGTCTCCGCTGTCTGCGCTGCCGGCTTCGCGGCAAAGGCGCGCGCGGCCTGCAGGAAAGCTTCCCAAAGCCGCTCGAAATCGGCGGGCGTGGAGTCGAGCCGCTCCGGGTGGCACTGCACGGCCACGAGCCAGCGATTGCCGGTTCCCTCGAGGCCTTCGACCAGGCGGCCGTACTCGCTGTCGGCCCAGGCCGCGGGTCGCAGGCTGTTTGCCAGCATGTCCTCGCCGACGGCCTGGTGATGGAAGGTATTGACGATCAGCGCCGGCCGCCCCTTGCCGTTACCCGCGCCGTGGCCCGCGCCGCCGCCCGCGCCGTCGCCGACGAGCGCTCGGCCGAGGACGGTTTCGGGGTCTATCTCGATGCGATGCACCTGTGCGGGCCCGCTGCCGAAAGGAGTGCCGGCGTGGCTCGGAACATCCTGCAGCAACGCGCCACCCGAGAAGACGTTGATCGCCTGAAGCCCGCGGCAGATGCCCAGGACCGGCACGTCGCGTCGCTCGGCCTCGCGCCAGGCCGTCAGTTCGAGCTCGTCGCGGACACGTTCGATGCCCTCGGCTCCCTGCGCGGCCTCGCCGTACAGCGCCGGCTCCAGGTCTGCTCCGCCCGAGAGCAGCAGCCCCGCCATCGCTCCCAGAAGCCGCTCTCGCTCGGCGGCGGGAACGCCGGAGTGGAGCAGCGCCGGCGTGCCGCCGTGACGGCGTATTCCGGCCGTATATAGCTCGTTCTTGTGGGCAGCGAATTCCGGGTCCGGCTTGAGCTGCGGATCGGCAACCGCGACGACGATCAGCGGCGAGAAGTCACCTGGCATGTCGGGGAGAATACCGCGGCCACGCAACGGATCCACTCAGCGGCCCGCGTGGTGCGCGGCGCGGCCGC
>CAZRUC010000214.1:1495-2968 GCA_964603175.1 uncultured Anaerolineaceae bacterium | reverse complement strand
GATGGGGCGGCTTTCGTGGCGGACGGCCCCAGCCCATATCCGGGACCCAGACGCGCGGGACGTTCAGCAGCACCGCTCCCTCATGCGTCTCGCCTATGGCCGTTTCCGGGACATACAGCCGCTGCCACAGATAGACGCCCCGATACGAGCGCCTGACGGTCAGGTACCGGCCGACGACCCCATCGACTCGACCGATCGGCTCGAGGTCGCGGTCGAACACCAGCCAGCCCTTCTGGATCTCCGACAAGTCGAATTTGCGCTGGGGAGGCGGCAAGCGCCCAATCTCAACCAGCACATCCCTCAATGCATCGGAGCGAGCCCACCAATCGGGCATCGCCTTCTCCAGTCCTTCGCCGGCGCGACCGTTTGCCGCAGGGTCAGCTTGCCACTTCGGCGGGTTCCGGAGAAGCGCGCAACGAATAGTTCCGGTTCACGAGAGGGGTGGCAGGTTCACGAGAGGGGTGGCAGGGTCGCCCGGGGGGGAGGGCAACCCTGCCATGGTGGAGACCCGTGCGGCCGCGTTCAGTGGACCGCAGTACCGAGCAGCGTACCTATTACGAACGTTACCGCAGCGGCAGCACCGCCGAGGCCCATCTGACGCAGGCCTGTTCGCAGCGGGTGTCGGTGGGTCAGCCGGCTCACTCCGAGGCCGATTGCGAATAATGCCACCGCGGAGCCCCCGATGCTGGCGGCGAAAGCCCCGGCCCCGCCCAGGATCAGGAACGGCAACAGCGGCACGAACGCCCCCACGGCAAAGGCGCTCAGCGAGCCCAGAGCCGCGGCCACAGGCGAGCCCATCGTTTCAGCCGACAGCCCGATCTCCTCGCGGACGAAGGTGTCGATCGCGCGCTCGGGATCGTCGAGGATTCGGCTGACGATCAGGTCGGCCTCGGGCCGCGACAGCCCTTTCGAGCGGTAGATCTCGTGGAGGATCTGGCGCTCCTGTTCGGGAGTGTGGACCAGCTGATGACGCTGCAGCTCGATCTGGTAGTCGAGCAGCTCTCGCTGGGAGCGGACGGAGACGTATTCGCCCACGGCCATCGAGAAGCCGCCGGCGATGAGCCCGGCGATCCCGGCGATCACGATCGAGTGTGGGTCTTCTCCGGCCGCGCCGGCCACGCCCATGATCAGTGATAGATTGCAGACGAGCCCGTCGGTTCCTCCGAACACGACCGGCCGAACCACGCTGGCGCCGCGAGTCTCGTGGGGGCTGGCGGGCGGCTCGCGAAAGGCCCGGACGCGGGCGAAGATCGATTGCTCGCGATCGTCCTTTGGCGTCATCGGTCCCCCTGGGGTGTAGGGTCGGCGTATCTTGCGGATGACAAGATAGCTCGTGCGCGGAGGTTCAATGGCTCAGGAGATGTTCGTCGGCGTCGGGGGCTCGAGCTTTCACGTGCTGGCCTGGCCCGCTGCCAAGTCCACGCCCAAATCGGCGGCCGACGCGGCTCCGTTCTTGCTCCTGCACGGCCTGGC
>CAZRUC010000214.1:0-1395 GCA_964603175.1 uncultured Anaerolineaceae bacterium | reverse complement strand
GGCGTCGTCCTCGTCGAAGGCGGGCTCGTCGAGGCGTCCACTCAATTCGCCACGCTCGATGAGATGCTGACTCGGGTGACGTTGCCGCCGGTAGCCGGAACGCCGGCCTCGCGACTGGAAGGCTACTTCCGCCATACCTACCCGGACTGGTCCGACGAGCGCGTGGCTGGAATGATGGCCGGCCTCGAGGTGCGGGCCGACAGCACGGTTGAGTGGTGGCTCAGCCCCGCGCGCCTTCAGGCACTGGCCAGCTCGATGTGGGAGCAGGACGTGGAGGCGCTCTGTTCGACCCTTGCCGCCCCGGCGCTGTGGATCGTCGCCGACACGGGCGACGTGGCCTGGACCGAGGCGAAGCAGGTGGCGGCCGGAACGGTGTCGCGCTGTCTGCCTCGGTCGCGAGTCGAGTGGCTGGTTGCGGACCACGACGTCCACGCCCATCGACCCGACGAGGTGGCTGCTCTCATCCTGCTCTCGACCGAGGACGGTTACTTCCCCGGTTAGAGCAAACCCCACTGCGCCGGGTTCTGGAGCACCGAGTTTGCCGCCTCGGCCTGCAGAACGTGGGCGTCCTGGCTCGACAGGCCGCCGAGGTAGCCCAAGCCCTCGGGGCTCTGGCGGAAGATCGTGGCGTAGAAGACGCATGCTGCGAGATACGTTCCGGATGCGGTCGGGTGGCTGCCGTCGTCCTGCCACATCGTCAACTCCGGATGCTCGCGGCGAACCACGAACCATGTGAACCCAACGGGAGCGACGGGCGCGCCGAGCTCGTCGGCGATGCCGCTGTACCCGTCGTCGATGGCGAGTTGCATGCTTTCGTAGGTGCTCACGCCGGTTACGGGAAGGCCGTCGCGATGGGCCCACGTCATGAAGAACATGGGCTCCGCGCCGTCGGCCTTGACGCGGGCCGCCAGCGTTCGAGCCGCGGGATACATCGAGTTTCGGCCTGCCGGGGTCGCCGGGGTTTCGCTCTGTTCCTGGAGGACGACGAAACTCCACGGCGCCGACGCGATCTTGTCGAGCGTCTCGGAGGCGGCGGCATGCTGCGCGAGCGTCTCGCCGCCGTTGGCGACCATCCCCGTTTCCAGGTCGTGCCCGCCCGCGACCGCCAGTTGGGCGAACGTGGTCGGCAGGTCGTTGACGTACGTGTAGCTGTTGCCGACGAAGAGGACGCGGGTGCACGGGGGAGCGCCGGCGCCCGCGGCGGTGCTGCATTTCGGGGGCGTGGAGGCGGCGCACCCGAGGGGCAGTACCGCGACGGCGAGCAGCACCGCGGCGACCAGCAGGGACGTGGCGCCGCCGAGTGGCGCCCGGCGGTGTCGCGCGCCGAGCGGCGCCCGGCGGTGTCGCGCGCCGCCGAGTGGCGCCAGGTCGTGTCGCGCGCCGCCGAGTGGCGCC
>CAZRUC010000213.1:0-4632 GCA_964603175.1 uncultured Anaerolineaceae bacterium | reverse complement strand
TGGTCACCATGGCCATGAACGGCTGGGCCGATGCCGAGCCCGCCTGGTGGCTCAACCTGCAGGTTCATCCCGACGCCACCGTCGATCTGCCCGGTGGGTCGCGCGCCGTCCACGCCCGTGCCGCGGACAAGGACGAGCGGCCAGCGCTGTGGGCCAGGTGGGCCGTCTATGACAAGGGTCTGGACGCGTATGCCGCGCTGCGATCACGAGAGACGGCGGTCGTAATCCTGTCACCTCGACCCGAATAGGAGAGAGAGGAATGAATACGAACCGAACGATCGCCGCCGCCACGGGGAAACCTGGCATGAGCGCGGATCGGAAGGCCGCCGTCTGGATCGGCGTGCTGTACATCATCGGAACGGTTGGCATGGTCCTCAGCCTGGTCGTCATGGACGCGGTCCTGACAGGCCCCGCTTACCTGGCCCAGGTCGCCGCGCAGCAGAACCAGGTCGCGCTCGGAGCCCTGCTACTCCTGCTAGCGGGCCTCGCGCTCGCGATGGTCCCGGTCGTGTTCTGGCCGATCGGCAAGAGGTACAACGAGACGCTGGCCATGGGGTACGTCGTCTTCCGCGGCGCGCTCGAGACGGTCTTCTACATCATCAGCGCGCTCGGGTGGCTGCTGCTGATCGCGCTCAGCAAGGAGCCGGTTTCGGGACCGCTCGCCGGCTTCGTCCGGACCATCGAGACGGTGATCTGGGATCAGCTGATCGCCGTCCCGTTCGTTCTCGGCGCGCTGATGTTCTATTGGCTGCTCTATCAGTACCGACTCGTGCCCCGGTGGCTGTCCGTCTGGGCGCTCGTGGGTGCGGCGCTCTACATCGTGGCGCCGCTCGGGAGCATGTTTGGGCTCTCGCTCGCCGTCCTCATGGCCCCGCTCGCGGTGCAGGAAATGGTCATGGCGGTTTGGCTGATCGCCAAGGGCTTCGACCCATTTGCAATCTCGGCCGAGTCTGAAGGTGAGGAGCGGACCCATGAGGGCGCGGAGCGGCATGCCTTGGCTTGACATGTTGTGGAGCCTCCCCGCGTAAAGGGTGCGCATCGCCAGCTGCCGAGCCCTCGGCGTGTGACACTCTCCTCATGACGAAGACCCGAACGCCTCGAGCCGTAGTGCGTGCCACTCGCTCCGGATTGCGGTCCCTGCTCGCGGCCCCGACGAGTCCCCACGAGACGCGGGGTTCGAGCATCCTGCGCCCTTCTGTGTTTGGTGCAACCGACGGCCTCGTGTCAAACGTGAGCCTGATCATGGGCGTCGCCGGTGCGTCGTCCGGTGACGCCCATACGGTCGTCCTGGCCGGCATCGCGGGCCTCATGGCGGGGAGTTTCAGCATGGCCGTGGGCGAGTACATCTCGGTGCGTTCGCAGCACGAGCTCCTCGACTACCAGATCGAGCTTCAGCGCCAGCAGCTTCGTCATACGCCCGAGCAGGAACGAGCCATCCTGGTCGAGATCTATGAGTCGAGAGGTCTGTCGCGAGCCACCGCCATCTTCGTCGTGGACCGCCTCCTGGCCAAACCAAAGCGAGCGCTCGAGACCTTCGTGCGCGATGAGATCGGTCTCTCTGCGAAGACGATGGGCTCGCCAATCTCTGCTGCCGTGGGCTCGCTCCTCGCCTTCGCGCTCGGTGCTTCCGTGCCCCTGGTGCCTTTTCTGCTCCTTACCGGGGCCACTGCCTTTGCGCTGACCATCGCCGCCACGCTGGCTGCGCTGTTCCTCGTCGGGCTGGGCGTTAGCCGACTGACTCACCGCCAGCCAGTTCGGTCCGGTCTCCGGCAAGCGGCGTTGGGCCTTCTGGCAGCCGCCACGACCTATGGGATTGGCGCCTTGCTCGGGACCGCCGTTGGCTGATCGAGGCTGCCGTCAGAACGCTAATGGGCCAGGATCGCAACCCTATGGCTTGATTGCGACGTTCAGGTGGTCAGTTAGGAGATATGGCGAACCCGACTCCTCGTCCGTGAGTCTTGGAGAGCGCGAGCCAGACTCGGACCATCGACTCGATCGGCTTGGTGTTCGCGAGGCCGCCGGCATCCTCGGGAACGAAGCCGATCTGGGCGGCTAGTTCCATTGCGACGCGCTTTGCGTCGGGGTCGTCGCCGGCTACGAACCTCGCCGCTGGCGTCTGGCGGTTCCGAGCGGTGGTCAGGTTCTCGAATCCGATCGTATTGAATGCCTTGGCGAGTTTCGCGCCTGGAAGGAGATCCGCGAGGTCCTGGGTCGTGCTTCGTGCCGGATCGCCGTCCAAGCGGTTCATGGCATCGATGACAATGCGGCCCGCTAGTGACGGGAGCCCGGCAATCGCGTCGGTCGCCGCGTCCCATCGCAACGCGAACACGATTACGTCGGCCCCATCGACCGCGTCCGCGAAGCTCGTCGCTTTGGCGCCCCGGCAGGCGACGAGTGCCGTTCTGGTCTTCTCACTCTCAGGATCGCGCACGCCGAAGACGACCTCATGACCCACGGCTGCGAAGGCCGCTCCCAGGCCGCCACCGACGTTGCCGGCTCCCATGATCGCCACCCGTATCTCAATACCTCCGAGCGCCTCGGCCCGCGGCCGTTGGGCCTCATTCTGCGGCGCATTCGCAACTGGGGCGGACGAAGCGGCCAGAGGTTCCGAGCAACGCTCATCGCCGCTGCGCCCAAGCCCGGGATTGCGCGCACGGAGCCGACGGCATGACAACGTGGTGATGGTTCGGGCGACCAGGACGTCATCAGGATCCGAGACCGACCGTAACTCCGTTAGCGCGGATGTCCCCTGTCGGGAAGGAAATCGGCGTTGCCGCCCGCGCATACTGTGGTGACGTCCGATCGCGCGCTCAACAAGAGGTGGACCTTGGCGATGTTCTGCACACAGTGTGGCGGCAGCTTGGCTGACGATGCCAAGTTCTGTGTTCGTTGCGGCGCCCCCGTCGGACCGCGGGTGCCACCCGCTTCCGGCGCCTCGGCTCCGCCTCCTTTTATAGCTCCTGTACCGGCTGCTAGTGCCGCTGGACAGAACGCTATCGGCCAGACGTTCGTGCTCAACGAGAAGCTGATCTCGCTGACCGGCGATCTATGGATAGACGATTCGAACGGGAACCACGCGTTCGAGGTGGACGGCAAGTTCCTGGCAGTGCGGCGCTCGCTGCTCCTCAAGGACACGTCGGGGCAGGAGCTCTATGAGATCAACAAGTCGCTCGCGCATGTCCACAAGACCTTCGAGGTCAAACAGGGCGACAAGGTCGTCGTGACGATCCAGAAAGCCCTGATGTCGATGTTTGGCGAGAAATTCACGATCACCGCTGCAGACGGCGGGCAGATGAAGGTCACCGGTAACTGGATGGGTCGCGAATTCCATATCCAGAAGGACGGCACAGACGTAATCGTCGCCTCTCGCCAGTTCTTCAGCCTCCACGACGCCTATGGCATCCAGGTCGCACCGGGCTTCGATGCGCCGCTCGCTTTGGCGATCGTCGTTGCCCTCGAGCAGGTCGAGAAGGAAGAGGGTCACGAGTCGTCGCCGCTCGGCGGCATTTTGGGCGGCGGCCTGGGCGGCGGCCTGGGAGGGATCCTCGGCGGCTAGCCCGGAAGGCGCGAAGGTGGTCCCGGGCCCCACGCGGATCCGCGGGATCGTAAATCTTCCGAGTTGCTCGGAGAGTTCGATCGCTACCTGCGAGCCGTCTACAGACGAGCCTGCTCCGAAGGGTGAGGTCGCACGATCAGGTCATAGAGTCGGGCGCCGGACTCGAACAGGCGACCGGTTTGTGGGCGAGGGTAGGGCTGTTGCGGCCCAATGGCCGTCCCTGGCCGTACCAAACGCTCCATTCCATCGAACTTCCAGTCTGACGCCTGACCACGCGGCGCACCGTACCGTGAGCACATGAGCCACGCGGTCTCGCACAACCATCGGTTTCAGGTCGCTGAATTCGCATCGGCAGACGTCTCCTCATGACTTCTAGACGCGCGCGCCTTGTTGCGCTGCTGGGACTAACACTGTTCCTCGGTGGCTCTTTGCTCTCAGCTGCCGCACCTGTAACCAGAGCTTCGTCCGGTGGGCCCCATCTGCAGCTCATTCCGGATAACAACACGCAATGGGCGCTTCCTTACGACGTCGCGATCCACCGCGAGATCATTGCCAAGAACACTGGTACTGCCCTGGGAATTTGGTCGATGCGCGTCAGCACCGATACGAATGGCGATGTGATCTGTATGCCCCAGCCCGGGTATCTCTATCTGTCCCCCGGAGAAACCGAGCGCATCGAATGTGGGGCTGATGTCGGACTGATTGCTCCCGACAGTCGGAACTGGCAGCCGGGCCAGACCCATGCCATCGCAATCACGCTCACCTTCTATACAGGTGCCATTACCGGCAACGCCCCTTCTGGCCCACCAGCGACAACGGTTACCCTCAGCAACGCTGTCACAGGCGGCTGGCCGGCGCAGGGGGGCCCGCCAAGCCTCGGGCAATCTACCTACGACCATGACGCCGCCATCGCGGTGAAGGTAGTGGACGGTTCAGCCCATCCCGTGGCGAGCGCGCAAATCCAGATCGCCAACGAAGAAACGCGTTGGGAGATGGCCACGACGGCCGATGCCACCGGTTCTGCCACCATCCCGGTGCAGTCGCACAAGCGTCTCTTCCTTGGTGACTGGCAGAAG
>CAZRUC010000212.1:0-4634 GCA_964603175.1 uncultured Anaerolineaceae bacterium | reverse complement strand
TCGGTCCGGAGCCGCGCTTGACCCATGCGCTGGTTGCGTTCATCACGGTCGTGGTGGTCGCGTGTCCCTGTGCCATGGGCCTCGCTACTCCGACGGCGATCATGGTCGGAACGGGCCAGGGTGCCGGGGCCGGGATCCTCATTCGCGGCGGCGAAGCGCTGGAACTCGCGGCCCGCGTCGATGCCGTCATCTTCGACAAGACCGGGACGCTCACGCGTGGCCGCCCGTCACTCGGCGAGATCGTGGCCGCGCCCGGGTTCACTGCCGCGGAAACGCTCGACCTGGCCGCGTCCGTGGAGCGGGGTAGCGAACACCCGCTCGCGGCGGCCATACTCGCCGGCGCCGATGCCGCCGGCTTGGGTCGGAGGCCGGTCGAGGGTTTCGTGGCCGTGGTCGGCAGGGGAGTGCGTGGTCGCGTCGACGGCCGGGACGTGCTGGTCGGGACGGCCGCGTTCCTTGCTGATAGCGGCGTCGATGTCGCCGTCGTGGCGGAACTCGCCGCCGCCGATGAGAGCGCGGCATCCGCGGTGACGTATGTGTCCGTCGACGGCCGGGCTGCCGGCCTTCTGCCTACCGTCGACACGATCAAGCCGGAAGCGGCGGGCGCCGTGGCGGAGCTTCGCCAGGAGGGCATGGAGGTCTGGCTCGTGACCGGGGATCAGGAAAGGACGGCTCGGGCTGTGGCTGCAGCCGTCGGCATCACAGCCGACCACGTTCTCGCAGAGGTCCTGCCTGCCGGAAAAGCCGATGCCGTGGCAGCCATCCAGGCGCGCGGCTTGCGGGTCGCGATGGTCGGCGATGGTATCAATGACGCTCCTGCACTGGCGCGCGCGGACGTCGGCGTGGCCATCGGGACCGGTGCGGACGTGGCTCTGGAGGCTTCGGACGTGACGCTCGTCGGAGGCGACCCTCACGGGGTGGCCGAGGCGATTCGTCTCTCGCGCCGGACCCTTCGGGTGATCCGGCAGAACCTCTTCTGGGCGTTCGGCTACAACGTGGTGCTCATCCCGGTCGCGATGGGCGCGCTTTATCCCTTCTTCGGAGTGACGCTCAACCCGGCTCTCTCGGCCGGCGCAATGGCGCTCTCCTCGGTCAGCGTTATCTCGAATTCGCTGCGGTTGAGGGGCTCCGGCAACGCGCGGAAGCCCTCGTTGCCGATGCCCGTTGCGCAGCAGGCTCCTAGCTGACGAACGCGCCCAGGGCGGCGAGAGCGAGCCCGGTCGCGCCGGAGAAGATAGCGCTTCGAACGCCGGCCGAGCGACCGAACCCAAGCGGTGTCGTGAGTTGGCCCACGAGCAAGCCGACCGCGCCGGCGGGGACCGCCAGGCCTGCGGCCACCGTGCCCAGCGGCAGGTTCCTCGAGAACGCTGCCACCCAGATCGAGGCGCCGGATAGGAGCGAGACGGCCATGAGCAGATCCGCCGCCACGAGGAACGCGGCCACGCCGCCAAGGATTGCGTCACCCCTGGTTGCGGCCAGGAAGATCGGATAGCTGACGGCGAAGACGCCCAGCGCCAGCAGCGCCGGCACGAGGATCATCGCCCCGTCGAGGCCGTGAGGCAGCGCCACGCGCGGGTCGGGCCGGCTGTATCTGAACGCAACGAGCGTCCCTCCGGAAAGCAGGGCGCCCACGAATCCGGCTTCGACACCGCGTCGCAGCCAGGGGGCGAGGGTAAGCCGAAGATGCATCGCCCGAATCCTACTCTCCCGCCGGGACGAGTCCGGCCGGCTCGTGGCCCGTTCCGTTGCGGCCCGATGGTTCCGGGTTCAGACCTCGAAGCGTCTGAAGACCGCCACTGCGTTCTGCCCGCCAAAGCCGAAGCCGTTGATGATGGCCGTGTCGACCCTCTTGGTTCGCTTGACCAGAGGAACGTAGTCCAGGTCGCAGGCGGGATCGGGGTTCTCGAGGTTTGCGGTCGGCGGGATCTGGCCTTCTCGGATGGCTCCTATGGCGGTCAGGCCGCTGATCGCACCGGCAGCGCCGAGGAGATGGCCGACCATCGACTTCGGGGAGCTGATTGCGACCTTGTAGGCGTGATCTCCGAACGCCGCTTTGATCGCGCGCGTTTCCGTCACGTCGTTCAGTGGCGTCGACGTTCCATGCGCGACGATGTAGTCGATTTCGTCGGGTGCGACCCCAGCCTTGCGCAGAGCCTTCGTCATCGCTCCCGCGGCGCCGCGTCCCGTGGGCTCCGGAGCGCTGATATGGAAAGCGTCGGCAGTCATGCCGCCGCCCAGGACCTCGCACTGGATCGTTGCGCCGCGCGCCAGAGCATGCTGCGCCGACTCCAGCACGATAGCCGCCGCGCCCTCACCGAATACGAAACCGTCGCGGTCGCGATCGAACGGGCGGGAGGCGTGGGTCGGATCGTCATTGCGCTTGGAGAGCGCACCCATGTTGCCCAGAGCCGCGAACGCGATCGGCAGGAGGTCTCCCTCGGACCCGCCCACGACGACCACGTCGCATTCGCCGGTTTCGATGAGCCGGTGGCCGTCGATGAAGGCCAGCACGCTGCTCGCGCAGGCAGCAACCTGTGTCATCACCGGGCACGTGATGCGGTACTTGATGGAAATCTGGCAGGCCGCCATGGAGCCCGACAAGGCGGGAATGGCGAAGGGCGAGACTTGACCCGTGCCTCTAGTGGCGAGGACCTCGGTCCCCTCGATGATCTGCTCGAGTCCGCCACCGCCCGTGTTGAAGCAGACGCCCACGCGATCGAGGTCTTCCGGCGTATACGATGCGAAATCGATGCCGGACTCGGTGACGGCCTCGGTAGCTGCCGCCATGCCGAGCTGGATGAAGCGGCTCATGCGCCGCGCCATCTTGCGATCCATCCCGACTGTCGGGTCGAAGTCTTTGACCTGCGCGGCGATGCGCACGTCCAGGCCCGAGGGGTCGAACGTGCTGATCGTGCTTACGCCCGAAGCGCCTGCGAGAAGGTTCTCCCAGAAGGCAGTGGCGGTGTTACCGATCGGGGTGACGGCCCCGAGACCGGTAACTACGACGCGACGGGCAAGGTTTTCATTGGGCACGACGATCTCCTACGACGTGTCAGCTGGCGGGGCGCGTCCCGTAGCCGGCGACGCTCCGATTCGTCAACCAGACCGGGCTCACATCCGGCCGGCCGGCGTGACGGGTTCCGGCCCAACTCGCGTGCCGACGCGCGTGGGCCATTGAATGAATTGTACCGGCTCAGGCGAATGTGGCGGGGCCCTAAGGCAACGCCGGCCTCCCGAGCCGGTCCGTGCGAGGCTTCAGTCGCCTTCGTAGTGTTTGAAAATCAGCGCCGAATTGTGGCCGCCGAGTCCGATGTTGTTCGAGAGCGCATAGCGAAGAGGCTTCTCTATCGTCTCCGTGGCCATGTTGAGGTTGCACTCCGGGTCGGGCTCGCGGTAGTTGAGGGTCCCGGGAGTGACGCCGTGATATACGGAGAGCACCGTGGCCATGCCCTCGAACGCGCCGGCCGCGCCCATCATGTGGCCCGTCATCGACTTGGTGGCGGAGATCAAGACATCCGGCGTATGGTCGCCGAAGACCGTCCAGATGGCCTCGGTCTCGCGCTTGTCGCCCATCGGAGTCGACGTTCCGTGCGGGTTGATCATGTCGATCTGGTCGGCTGGCACGCCCCAACGCTCCAGAGCCATATTCATGGCGCGGGCAGAGCCTTCACCGTTTTCGGCCGGAGCGATCATGTCGAACCCGTCGGCGGCGGAGCCGTAGCCCACGACCTCGGCGTAGATCCTGGCGCCGCGCGCCTTGGCCAGCTCGAGGTCCTCGACGATCAAAGCCGCGGCGCCCTCGCCCAGGACGAAACCGTCGCGAGTTCGGTCGAAGGGCCGGCTGACTGTCGTGATGGATTCACCGGGGAGCGGCGAGCCCATGCCGCGCATATTCGAGAAACCGATGTGGACGAGCTCCAGCAGCGGAGATTCCGCCGCGCCGGCGATCACCGCGATGCAGTCGCCGCGCCGGATTGCCTCTGCGGCTTCGCCGATGGCGGTCGTTCCGGTCGAGCAGGCCGACACGGGACAGAAGTTATGGCCCTTGGCGCCGGTCTCGATGGCGATCGTTCCCGAGCTGGCGTCCACCAGCCCGTTGGCGATGAAGAAGGGGCTCACCGATCGTGCGCCCTTCGAATGCCAGAGCTCCTGGTTCGAGATGAATAGGCCCTGGCCGCCGCCGCCGGAGCCGTAGATGACGCCGACGTCATAGTGATTCTCGCTGGTGATCTCCAGGCCCGAATCGGCCAGCGCTTCCTTGGCCGAAGCGACTGCGTAGTGGACCGTCCTGTCGGTTCGACGGGCGTCTTTGAAATTCATGAACTGGGCAGCGTCGAAATTCCTGACCTCTGCCGCGGCCTTGTGCTCGTAGGGAGTGGTGTCGAAACGAGTTATCTCGCCGATACCGCTCCGGCCCTCGATGAGGCTCTGCCACGCGGCATCCTTGGTGTTGCCGACCGAGCTTATGACCCCCAGCCCGGTGATGGCCACTCGTCTCGTGTAATCGGGTTTGCGCACTGGGTCCTGTTCCTCCTGGGGCTGCGGCCGGATCGGGATCCGGGTCGTGTTCTAGGGGTTGGCTGGTGAGGCGGATTCGATGAACGGGACGGCGATTCCACCGGGAGCTGAGGCGT
>CAZRUC010000211.1:0-4637 GCA_964603175.1 uncultured Anaerolineaceae bacterium | reverse complement strand
CGCAGCCGCTCGCTCAGAGCATCGAACATGGAGGGCGAAGGACTCCTGATCCTTACCGCCGTCCCGAGTAGCCGGGTCGGCGTTGGGCCGCGGATTCTGGCGGCACCGAAAGCGGGCGGAGTGTACCGCATCGGGCCCTATCGGGACAATCGGCTGCGCGGCGTGGGCAGCGCCGGCTTCGGCAGGTGCGCTAGAGTCGTCAAATAGCCGGCCCGAGAGTAAGCCCACAGATCGAGGCATCGCCACCCAATGACCGCATTCCCGCCGCCGCCCCGCGGCGCGCCACTCGAAGACGCAGCAGGCGCCATCTGGATCCTGGTGCCGGCCGCGATCTTCGCGGTCGCCGGCATCTTCTGGTTCCCGCTTTGGTTCGTGACCGGGGAGCTGCTGTGGACCTGGGCGCCGCGCGGTGGATTGAAGTGGCTGAGCTCGCGCGGTGTCGAGGAATACCAGGACGAGCGGTACGCGCAGATCATGGTCTGGGCCTGGTGCGGCCTCATCCTGGCCCGCGTGGTGGTGGCTCTGGACTGGACTCATCTCCTCGAGGGCGCAACGCTCCATGTAAGCCAGTCGCCCCACGCCGAATTCGACGCTTGGCTCTCAGTGGTTTTGGGGCTGGCCATCTCCGGGGCCCTCGCGGGAGTGATGAAGACCACGGGCTGGCCGCGCATCTTCGCCCTTCTGGGCGTGCTGGCGGTGCTCGCGCTCGCGTGGACGGGCGCAAACGGCATCGGCTGGCTGGCCAACGCGTTCATCGCGCTGCCGATACCTGTCCTCGGTTGGGCCACGGCTCGCATCGCCATCGCCCTCGACCGCTGGCTCAACCGGCGCAAGGCCAGCAGGCTGGCTAGCTCCAGCTAGGCGAAAAGCGCTCCCACGAACGCGTCGGGGTCGAAAAGAACCAGGTCGCCGAGCTTCTCGCCCACGCCCACGAATCGGACGGGCACTCCCAGCGCATCCTCGATCGCAAACACGATCCCACCCTTGGCGGTGGAATCGAGCTTGGTCAGGACGATCCCCGTCAGGCTCACCGTCTCGTGGAAGACCCTCGCTTGGGCGAGGCCGTTCTGTCCCGTCGTCGCGTCGAGGACGAACAGCACCTCCGGGCGGGAGCCGGGCAAGCGCCGATCGATCACACGGCGCATCTTCGCCAGCTCGTCCATCAGGTTCGATTTGGTGTGCAGTCGGCCGGCGGTGTCTGCGATGACGATGTCCACGCCCCTCGCGACCGCGGCGTCAAGCGAGTCGAAAACCACGGCCGCAGGGTCTGCGCCCGGTGCGTGGGCCACGAACTGGCTGCCCGATCGATCCGCCCAGATTCGGAGCTGGTCGATGGCGGCCGCGCGGAATGTATCGGCCGCCGCCAGGAGCACGGAGCTTCCCTCGGCGCGGTAGCGATGAGCCAGCTTGCCGATCGTGGTGGTCTTGCCCGTCCCATTGACCCCAACGACGAGCACGACGGCCGGCTGGCCGGCGAGGCCGGGCTCGGGCCGCCAGGCAGGGTCGCTCTGTATCAGCAGCGCGGCTAATTCGGCCCGAACGGCCGCTTCGGCGCTGGGCGCGTCCTTGCGCGCTCGGGCGCGCTCGACGACCTCCATCGCGAGGTTGCCGCCGATATCGCCCGCGATCAGCATCTCCTCGACCGATTCCCAGTCTGCGTCCGCGGGGCCGCCGCGCAGCAGGCCACGGAGCCGCGACATGAAGCCGCCCCGGCTGCGTTCGAGACCGGCCTCGATGTCGCCGGGCGCCGCCTCGTCGATTGCCGCTGGGATGGGCTCGGCGGGGATGGGCTCGGGGAGGCTCTCGGCCGTCGGGTCGGCCGTCGGCTCGGCCGCCACGTCGGGCGGCGGTTCAATCGGTTCCTTGGATCTCCAGCGCGAGAACAGGGGGCACCTCCCAGCTCAGCCGGCGGTCGCGGCGGCGTTCTTGTGAGTCACTTCGTCGACCAGCTCCCTGGCTTCCTCGAGCCGAAGGCTGATCACGCGGCTGACGGCATCGTCGCCGACGGTGACGCCGTAGAGCGCGTCGGCGCTCTCGATGGTGCCGCGATTGTGGGTGATGACGATGAATTGCGTCTGCGCGGCCAGACCTCGCAACGCCTCCGCGAAGCGGCCGACGTTGGCTTCGTCAAGAGCCGCGTCCACTTCGTCGAGCACGCAGAACGGCACGGGGTGAACCTCGAGCATCGAGAAGAGCAACGCCACGGCAGTCAGCGCCCGCTCGCCGCCGGAAAGCATGCTCAGCGGCTGGGCCTTCTTGCCGGGTGGCCGGGCCACGATCTCGATGCCCGTTGCGGCCAGATCGTCCGGCTCGGTCAGGCTCAGGCGAGCGAAGCCACCGTCGAAGAGCTGGCGGAATCGGGCGTCGAAGGCCGTCTCGAGCGCCTTGAACGTCGCCCGGAACTGGGTCGAGATCATGCTGTTGAGCTGCTCGATCAGAGCTCGCGTCTTCGATATCGCCGCGATCAGGTCGCTCTTCTGGGCCTCGAGCCCGTCCAGCCGAGTCTTGACGGTCGCGTATTCCTCAGACGCGAACGGGTTTGGGGCGCCCAGCTCGTGGAAGCGGCGCCGTAGAGACGACATCCGCGAGGCTCCGGGCGGCTCCACGGCGCCGGCCGATACCCAGCGCTCGCCGGCCTCGGCCAGTAGCTCCTCCAGCGAAGCGGGGGGGCCCGCGGCGCCCTCGTCGGCTGCCTCGCGGCCGTCGGCATCGCCTTCGTCGGCCAGCAGGCGCAAGCCCAGGTCGCCCAGACCGGCCAGCTCGACGAGGGCTTGCTCCCGGATCGCTTCGAGAGCCAGGCGCGCCTGCATCTCCGACACCTCGGCAGCCCGGACCCGCTCCTGACACGCTCGGAGACGGCCGCGGCCGTTCGAAGCGGTCGACTCCGCATCGGCGAGCCTGCCCCGTGCGGCGGCTGCGGCAATCTGGATTTGCTCGAGCTCGGCCCGTACGGCAGCTTCGCGGATGGCCCCGGCCGCGAGCTCCTCGCCGAGCCCCTCTCGCTCGCTCGCCAGCTCTCGCTCTCGCTCGGAAAGCTCGACCGTTTCGCGCTCCAGCTGGGCGATGCGCGCCTGTTGCATCTCGGCGGATGCCGCCGCCCTGGCGCGGCGGGTCTCGGCTTCGCGTCGTACGAGCTCCAGCGCCGCGTCCTCGGCGGCAAGCTGGTCACGGCGAGCCCGAAGAGTGGCCGCTCGAGCCTCCCATTCGCGAAGCGCCGAGGCATGGTCGTCGTCGGGACCGGGAGCGGCGGCTTCGGGAGTGGCAGCGCTGGGAGCGGCGGCCCTCGGCATGGCGGCTTCGACCGCTTCGGCCGCCTGTCGTGCCGCGGCCACGAGCCGATCCCGATCAGCCTCGAGCCGGATCGCCTGGGATGCGTGCCAGGCCGCCTCCCGAGCCACTCCTTCGAGAGTTCGCGCGGCCCGTCGCTCCGCCTCCTCGGCCTCTCGGCGAGTTGCGCCCGCCCTCCGCTCCGCCTCGCGAGCCTGCTCCAACTCGGCGCGCGCTGCGACGGCGCCCCGAGCGGCGGCAGCCGCCTCCGCCGTGGCGGTCTGAGCCTCCTTCTCAAGCCCGCTGACCTCCTCCGCGAGCCGATCGATCTCGGCGCGGCGATCGAGGAGCGATTCCGATCGGCCCAGGCTCACCACTCCGGCCGCTGTGACGACCGCCCCATCCCGAGTCACGACAACCCACCCCGGGCCCAGTTGTGGTTGGATCGCGAGGGCAGCTGCGAGATCAGGCACCCACACGGCGCGCGACAGCAGCCGCGTGGCCGCGCCGCCCGGGTCAACTCGGATGGCATCGCTCAGCTTGCCGCCACCGGACGCCCCCGCAGCCGCTACCGCAGCTTGCGCGGCCTCCGCGGCACGTGCGCCTTCCGCGCCACTCCCCGAGCTGTTCGCGCCTCTGCCGGTCAGACCGGGCAAGCCGGCACCACTCCCGAGTACCACCGTCCCGCGCTGGCCATCGAGCGTCGCGACGGCCTCGCGACCCACTATGTAGCCCCGTATGGCGTCGCCCAGCGCCGCTTCCACCGCAACCCGAAACCCCGCCTCGACCTCCAGGCCCTCGGCCAGTGGGCGGCCTCCTGCGCGCCGGGCAGCCTTGGCGATGCCGCGCGCCTCCTCTTCCGCCAGGCGTGCCCTGAGTCCATCCAGCCGACCTCGGAGCCCCGCCGCGCGGCTGGAAGCTGCGCCGGCCTTCTCGCCCGATGCCTGGCGCCGGCCTTCACGCGAGTCGAGCTCTGCCCTGGCCAGCTCGCGCCCCAGAATCGCGGCCATTTCCGCGGCCGCGGCATGCTCCGATGCCGTGCGAGGCTCCAGGCACGCGGCTTCGGCATCCCCGAGGCGCCGCGCGGCCTCGTCCGCCTGGGCTTGCTCGTCGGCGGCCTGCCGCTCGGCATCTGCCAGCCTGCGACGGACCGTGTCGAGCTCGGCTGCGCGCGTGGCTACCACCCGTCGCAGGGCGGCGAGTGCCTCGCCGCGGGCCTGACCGGCCGCGCGCATCGCCCCGAGCTCCTCGAGCGCCTCTCCGAGCGAGCGTTCCGCCTCGGACAGCGCTGCCGCCAATGAGAGGTCCCTGGCCGGCACGGAGACGGCAAGCTCTCGTCGCTGTACTTCCAGGTTCGCGGTGACGACCAC
>CAZRUC010000210.1:0-4647 GCA_964603175.1 uncultured Anaerolineaceae bacterium | reverse complement strand
GCCCGTTGAGCCATTCGAGCCTTTCGCGGTCGAAGACGGCCCCGGCCTTGGTCACCGTGGACAGCTCGAAACGCTCGATCAGCTCCGCCGTCGAGAGGACCTCCTCTTCGGTCCCGGTCGACCAACCCAGGAGCGAGAGATAGTTGACGAACGCCTCGGGGATGAAACCTTCGGCCCCATAAGCGGCCACGGCGGTCTGGCTCTTGCGCTTGCTCATCTTGCTACGGTCGGGGTTCAGGATTAGCGGCAGGTGAGCGAAAAGCGGCACGTTCGCCCCGAGCGCCTCGAACAGCAGGATGTGCTTGGGAGTGTTGGAGAGGTGATCCTCGCCGCGGATGACGTGCGTGATTGCCATCGCCGCGTCGTCCACGGCCACGGTGAAGTGGTAGAGGGGCGAGGCGTCGGCGCGCAGGATGACCAGGTCGCCGCCGAGGGCATTGGTATCGATCTCCACGTGGCCGCGGACGATGTCGTCGAAGGCGATCGTCCGATCCGGCGGGATGCGGAAGCGCACCACCGGCCTCCGGCCTTCGGCTTCGAAAGCGGCCCGCTCCGCGGGGCTTAGGTGGGCACAACGGCCGTTGTAACGAAGCGTTTCGTGCGCGGCCTCCTGGCGCTTACGCTCCGCGTCGAGTTCGGCCGGGGAGCAGTAGCAGTGGTAGGCCTTGTCTTCGGCGAGGAGGCGATCGGCGGCCTCTTTGTAGCGCGCCAGGCGCTGCATCTGGCGATAGGGACCGTAAGCGCCGCGCTCCGGCTCGTCGCCGATGCCGGGTCCCTCATCCCACGTCATGCCCAGCCAGTGGAGCCCATCGAGGATGTCACGCTCGAATTCCACGGTCGAGCGGGCTTGATCCGTATCTTCCAGGCGGAAGATGAACGTCCCGCCGACGTGGCGCGCGAACAGGAAGTTGAAGAGAGCCGTCCGGGCGGTCCCGAGGTGGAGCGGCCCGGTAGGGCTGGGCGCAATGCGAACGCGGGCGTCGGTCATGCCTCCAGTGTACGGGAGCGCAGCGGCGCGCACGCCGTGCCCGGCGGCCCGTCAGCCCAGCAGCTCCCCCACCGGGGCCAGGTCGAATTCAGCCACCGCCTCGGAAGCAATCTCGCCGTGGGGATCTAGTCCCTTGGGCCGGTGGTAGCGGGCGAGCGAGCGCAAGGCAGTGCCCTCGAGGGCGCCGGCCTGGCGCAAAGCCTCGACGGAGCCGGCAGAAGACGCCCTGTCGAACCCGCCGCCGTCCTCGATCTTGAGAGCGATGCCCGAAGCGACGGTCTGGCCGGCGCCTCGGGGCAGAATGGCGAAGCCGCGCAGCCCTTCGGCTCCGCCCTTGCTTAGCACGCGGCCCGGCGCAGCCTTCATCACCGAAGTGTCCAGACGGTCCCGGCTGCCCGCGACCATTTCCGGGTTGGCGAGCATGGCGTCGCGAATCCGCGTCAGAGCATCGGCCAGACTCGAGCGTGGATCCGAGTCGGGGATCGCGCCGGGATCGGCCAAGAGTGCAAAAGCGCGGGCGACCTCCCGCAACGGGAAGGCGTATGTGGGCAAGCCGCAGGCGTCGGTCGAAGTCAGCAGCGCGGACGCGGTCGTGGCGAAAGCCCGGGCCACGGTCGCGGCGTAGACACGCTGGACGGGATGGTCGGTTCGCCAGTATTCGGTCAGCGGCCAGTCGTTCAGGCGGCTGAGCAGCAGCAACGAGGCGTGCTGGCCGGAGCACATGTGGCGTACCGGCCCCGGCTTCTCACCGTCGCGGGAGAGGCGGGCCGCCGTGAGCGCATCCAGCGGAGCACCCTCGGACCCGCAGCCAAGGAATTGCTGCGAGACGCCCGAACGACGGAAGACGGCCTGCAGAGTGCGGACGTGGAGGTCCTCGCCGGAGTGGGAACCGGCCATGATCGCGAGCTCGGCCTCGGACAGACCGAACGCCTCGACGCCGCCTGCCTCGACCAGCGCGACGAGCCCAAACGGCTTGACCGCCGAACGGAGATTCACCACGGTGTCCGGATCGCCGACGACCCGGCGCACGGTGCCGTCGCCCGCAACCTCGACGATGGAGCCGCGATGGCGGCTCTCCACGATTCCGCCGCGAATCTGGCGAACCAGGATCGGGGGCGCCTTCGTCCCCTCCTGGGTCCGAGCCACCGGACGGGTCGAACGCGCTCGCGAGGGCGCCAACGTCGGATCGTCGGACTGGCGGTCGACTGCCGAAGCGGCTGCCGTCTTCCGTTCGGAACCGGAACGAGACGGCAATTCGACCTCCAAGACGCGAACCACATCTCGATCGGCCAAGGCCCGATCGGCGAGACCCGGAGCATACTCCGGCGGCACCGGCCGGCGCCTATCTCTACCGTCTGTGCCGCCCGACGCGGAGTCGAGATCAGGCGTCGGGTCGGGACTTGACTGCTTCCGCCGCCGTCTTCTCGGCCGCCCGCGCCCGTACCCGGTCCAACGCCGATTGCGCGGCCTTCCGGCGCTCACGCATGGCCCGGAGGCGCCTGCTCAGCCGGTTTGCACCGATCGACACGACGCACGTTCCCGGGATGGCTACAAGGACCAGCTGTTCCGCCCCGAACGGACCAAGGACCTGCGCATCGCGCCATGTGAAAGCGGCAACAAGCCGGACGATGGCCCACAGGCAGAGCGCCGTGACGAACCGGCTCGCGCCGCGAAGGGCCGCCCAGTCGAGTCTCGCGACCCAACCCGGCCTCACGATGCGTCGCCAGCGCCGCAGGCGAAACCTGGCGAACACCGGCCCCACGAGTATCAGGAGAGCCACGAGCAGAACCAGGCCGCCTTCGAGGGCCTGGGACGGCACTGCGGACAGGCCGGGGTTGGCACTCTCCCAGGGTCCGGGCCGAACGTACGACGTTGTCCAGGACGCATCCGAGTACGAGCCCTGACCCGCGCCCCCGAGCATCATGGCGAACTTGGACAGGCTCAGGCCGATCAGCAGCGGCACGCTCGCGACGTGGAGCCAGCGGCCGATCGGGGCCGCCAGTAGGCGCGCCACGCCGAGTGCTCCGAAGAGCCCAAAGAGCACGCCGAGAGTCAGCGCGAAACTGCCCTGACCAGGATCGGCGAGAGCGGCCGGGTTGGCACTGTAGTAGTCGAAATGGATCAGTCCGTAGCCAAGCCGCCCGCCCAAAACCGCGCCCGGAACCGCGCCGAATGCGATCAGGATGAGATCGTCGCGTCGCAATCTCGGCAGCCCCTCGGCGTCCCCGTTCCCCTCGCTGCGGTCGAGGCGCGACTGCATCCTGCCGGCACCGATACCGGCCAGCGTGATCGCGAGAAATAGCGCGGCGGCTATGGCGAGGGTTTCGAGTCGGACCGTCAACCCGAACCAGGTGACGGTGGGATCGAAGTCGAGGCGGATGACGGCAAGCACGGCCCGCAGTGTACCGGTAGCAGCGGACACGGGTCGGGTACGCACGCCTGTGCGGTGCCGGTGCACCCTGGTGCGGCACTCGCTCTGGCTGTCGGCTGGCCGACACCTCGCCTGTCGGCTGCGCGCACGCCGCGCGACTAAAGCGCGCTAAATTCGGGCATCGGCGACAGCTGGAGCGCTCCAGTCCGTCGACATACAGGGGGACCGAGCCCGGTGTGCGGCGAAGGCCGCTGCCGAGGGGGATCGGACTGGCGGCGCCGTTGTCCCGGTAACCCGGGGGGCCGGGACAGGCGCCGCAAATACGCGAAATCAGTTCAGAGAGAGCCTCGGCCGGACGGGACCGCCGGGGCTCTTTCGTGCTCCGCGATCTACGCCGGCAGCCCGTGCATCGTCTTCACCAGGGCGCCCACCGAACCGGCCGAGGCGATAAGGGAGCTCTTCTCCTCCGCGGTCAGAGCTACTTCGATGATCCGCTGCATGCCGGAAGCCCCCAGGACGATCGGCACTCCGACGACCAGACCGTCGATGCCATATTCGCCGCGTAGCAGCACGGCACACGGGAGCACGCGGTTTCGACCCTTGAGGATCGAGTCGACCATTTGCAGAACCGACGAGGCAGGCGCATAGAACGCACTGCCGGACTTGAGGAGGGCAACTACCTCTGCTCCGCCTGTCCGTGTGCGGTTGACCAATTCCTCGATCCTGGCGGTGGTCATGAGCTCAGGAAGCGGGATGCCTGCGACCGTCGAATACCGGGGCAGCGGCACCATCGTATCGCCGTGGCCACCCAGGACGAAGGCCGACACGTCCGAGGCGGAGACCCCGAGATCGGCGGCGATGAACGACCGGAACCTGGCGGAGTCGAGGACGCCAGCCATTCCTATCACCCGCTCGCGCGGGAATCCGCTCGTTTCGAGGGCCACGTGAACCATGGCGTCGAGCGGGTTGGTGACGACCAGCAGGATGCAATTGGGCGAGTGGCGGACGGCCTGCTCGACTACGGCACGCACGATCCCGGCGTTCTTCAGCAGCAGGTCGTCGCGGCTCATCCCGGGCTGGCGGGCCAGACCCGCGGTAACGACGACGATGTCCGACTCCGCGGTGTCGGCGTAGTCATTGGTGCCGCGTACCAGCTGATCGTGGCCCTCGAGGGGCGCCGACTCCGCCAGATCGAGTGACTTTCCCTGCGGCAGACCTTCGACGACGTCGATCAGGCAGACGTCCGCGAGACTCGCCTCGGCGATCCGTTGCGCGACTGTGGCCCCGA
>CAZRUC010000209.1:0-4653 GCA_964603175.1 uncultured Anaerolineaceae bacterium | reverse complement strand
ACGGTGCACGACCTGCGGATCGCGGCGAAATGGTTGCGCTACGGGCTCGAGTTCTTCGGCGAGACGCTCGGTCCGGATGGCCCGCGTTTGCTCGCGCGAGTCGTTGCCCTGCAGGACCACCTGGGTTGCCTCCACGACGCGGACGTGGCCGCCAAGCTGGCTCGTGACATCCTCGTGGCTCGTGCCGGAGAGCTTTCGCGCCCGGAGGCCGAAGCGATCGGGGCGTACATGCACGCCAACGAGCGCGAGCTCGCCAGGCGCCGCCGGACGCTGGGTCCGATCTGGCGAGCCGTGACCGGCGCGCCGTTCAGGAGGGCGCTCGGCCGGGCAGCCGCGGCCCTATGAGCGGGCCGGGGGAAGTCCAGCTCCACCTCCTTCGGCATGCCCACGCTGGCGACCCAATGAAGTGGCACGGCCCCGACGACACCCGGCCACTGTCCGAAAAGGGCCGCCTCCAGGCCGAGCGGCTCGGCCTGCTTCTGGCCGACGCGGGTTTCGATCCCGACGCGATTGCGGCTTCTCCCAAGCTCCGGGCATTGGATACGGCCCGACTCGTGGCGACGCCACTCGGCATGCCGGTCCGTGTGGTCGACGCGCTGGGCGGCCCACTGGACATCGACTCCATGGACGCTCTGCTCGACTCCCTCGGAAACCCCAGCCGGCCTCTGCTGGTCGGCCACGACCCGGATTTCAGCGAACTCGCGGCCGCTCTCGTGGGCGTCGCGGAACTTCCGATGCGGAAGGGCGCGCTGATCAGGATCGACCTGACCCGTCCGCTAGGGCCCGGCTCGGGCACTGTGCGCTGGCTGATCCCGCCGGAGTTGCTGGCCACCCGAGACTGACCCCGGCATCGCGCCCGGGTGCTACGTCACTCCTCGTATGGGTAGGCTGATGCCCGTCTCACAGAGTAGGTCGGCCTTGGGCGGCTCTCAGGGTGGGCTATGCTTCTCCCTAACAGGCGCAGAGTCTGGTCACGGGAGCCAGGCCGTCCAGCCCGACAGCGCCGCGTACAAAGGGGCTGCAATGGCCAAGAAACAGGATAGGAAGTCCCGCCGCTCGGCAGCCAAGACCGAGCCGGTCGTCGGCGCAAAGGACGAGACCGCCGCAGCCTCGCCTTCCCGTCGGAAGATGATGGCCGGCCGCAAGGGCCTTCGCCGCCGCCTTCATAAGCTGGAGGGCCAGCTTGCCGACGCGGCGCGACAGGAACGTAAGCGGCTGCGCCGGTTGGAGCGAGCGCTTTGGCGCCGGCAGCGCATCGAAGCCGCCATTGACGAGATCAAGACCGCAACGGCGTTGATCAAGAACGCCGCCGCGGCTGAGGCCGCCAAGCCCGCGGAAGCTAAACCCGCGGAGACCGAGCCCGCCGCAATCGCGGCCGCGGACCTCAAGCCCGCGGCGGCCCCTAAGCCCGTGGCAGCGAAGCCCGCCGCTCGGCGACCAGCCCGGTCGGCGGCCCCGAAGCCCGCGGCAGCGAAACCGGCGGCTCCCGTTTCAACCCAGGAAGCCGCGACCGTCGCGGCCCAGACCCCTGCTCCGACCGCCCCTGCGCGGCCGGCAAGGACCAGGCGCGCACCAGTCAAGCGGGCGGCCCAACCACGAAGCAACGGAGCCGCCGGAAGCCCACGCCCGGCAATCAAAGCCGATCTCGCTCCCGTTCCTCCTACGCAGGGCTGATCCTCGCAATCGCGCATACCCCGTCGATCTCAAGAAGCCGCGGCCCCAAAGGTCGCGGCTTCTTTGCGTCACGTACCCCTCCCCCGAGGCGCGAATTCGTCAAGACGTTAACGTGCAGTTTAAAGGTTGATGAACTCAGGAACCCAGGCTAGGCCGCATCCGCCGGTCGGATCGGCTCCGGACAGGAGCATCGGCGGGGTCAGGAGGCCTATCGACGATGCCCGCAGTCGCATTGGAGCCGATGGCTCCGCCGGCGCTGGCCGACCGGGTTGCTCTCGTCCGGGCCCAGCTCGAGCCAATCAGAAGCCGGCCGGCTCTCCTCGAATCCTACAGACGCGAATCCTTGTGCCGGCTCGCTATGACCGAGTTTGCGGCCGGGTCGGCGGCCGAGGTTCTCGAGCTCGCCTACGCCGTGCGCTGGTTGGAACTGGCTCCGGACCCGCCGGATGATTGGGCGAAGGAAGTGACCGATGAATAGCGCTGCGGGCCGCTCGGCGATGCAATCGGCGCCGGACTACTACGCGCGTGGCCTGGCTCTTTGGCCCCGGCTTGTGAGCCCGCGACAAAGTCGGGTTCGAGGCGACCCGCGTCGAATCGCCGCCCTCGTCTCGCGACGGACGAACCTGTCGTACAGGTCGATCCTCTCACTCTTGGGCGCCCCAGACGATCCGACCGATGCGCCCGGCCGCGACCACTGACCGCGGGGACGAAGGTATGCTTCCGATCTGGGAGCGTCCCCGTGCGGTAGCCGGTGTTTACACAATCCGCACGGACCGACAGCTCGCCGAGGCCGATCAGAGGTCTGGCGTGCAGGACAGCGATCGATTCGTCGCTCACGGTCACCGGAACGTCTTCGCTCGTGAGTTGCAACAGGTTCGTGCCGACGTTGTTCGCATGGGCGAGCTCGTAGCTCTGGCTATCGATGGGGCGGTCGACGCATTCTCGCGCCAGGACCTGCAGGCCGCTGCCAGGGTTGTGGCCGGCGACAGCAAGATCGACCTTGCCCAAACCGACCTGTCATCCCTCATAGCGACGACTATCGCCACGCAGTCCCCGGTGGCCGGGGACCTGCGGTTCCTGGTTTCCTTGTCTCATGTTACGTACGAACTCGAGAGAATCGGGGACCACGCGGCCGGCGTTGCCCGACAGGTGGCCAGGCTCTCTTCCAGTCGAGTGGACCTGGGATCCGTGGGCGAAACTGCTCTGGACCGGATGGGTGAGCTCGCCAGCGGCATCCTCCACGGTGTGCTCCTGGCCCTCGTCGATCTCGATGTCGACGCCGCTCGCAAGGTGGCTGCTCAGGATGACGAAATCGACCGTCTCTACCACGCCTACTTCGATCGGACGCTCGCACGCATGCGCACCGAACCCGAATGGGTGGAAGTCGGTGCCCACCTCTTGTTCACCGCCAAGGACTACGAGCGAATCGGCGATCGCGTGACCAACATTGCCGAACTGGTGGTTTTCCTCGCGACAGGCGTAGTCGAGGACCTCAATCCGTAGGATGCCGAGTCTGGCGCGACGACCGGTCGCGGAAAGGGCTGAAATGGCTAAGGACAAATCGAAGAAAGACGACACCCCCAAGAAGACGTCAGTGCCGCGGGGCGTTCGCAAGCACCTGCGGGAGCTGGAGGTTCAACTCACCGACGCCGCGCGCAAGGAACAGAAGCGACTGCAGAAACTGGAGCGTGCGCGCCAACGGCGTCAGTCGATCGATTCGGCGCTGGACAAGCTCCGCGGCCCGAGCGCCGCTCCGGCTCCGTCCGCGCGACCGGCTCCCGCCGCCGCCGAGAAAACGCCCAAGGCCAGGACCGTGGCCGCGCGACCCGCCACTACGCGACGTCCGTCGACCGCCGGGACAAGGACTGCCAGGAAGGTCGCTCCACCAGATACGGAGAAGTCGACCGACTGAACTCAGACTTCGGACGCCGGGCCGAGAGTCGGCCCGCGCGGTTCAACGCGGACCGCAGTTGTGCCGGACGGCGCCGGTGCCATCGGGACGGTGAACGAGAAAGTCGATCCCTCTCCCTCCGTCGACTCGACCCAGATGCGCCCCCCGTGGGATTCCACCACGTGCCTGGCGATGGATAGACCCAGACCCGTGCCGCCACGTCCGCGGACCCGCGCCCGATCGACCTTGTAGAACCTTTCGAAGATCCTGGCCCGATCCGCTGCCGGCACGCCGATGCCGGGGTCCCTGACCCAGGTGACGACATCGCGGTCGCCTTCCCGAACCCCGACGACGATGTCACCGCCGTTCGGACTGAACTTCACCGCGTTGTGCAGCAAGTTGATCAACACCTGACCGAGCCGATCCTCGTCACCCCGAACTCGCAGGACCTGGTTGGGCAGGTCGAACCGCAGACGCAGGCCCTGCCTTTCTGCGAACAGCCGCAACCGTTCGGCGGTCGTCTGCGCGAGGCGAACCATGTCGACGTCGTCGAGGAGCAGTTGAACCGTCCCGCTCTCGATGCGCGAGAGATCCAGCAATTCGTTGACCATCTGCGTCAAGTGGCCGGTTTCGATCTCGATCTTCGAGATCTTGTCCCGCAGTCGAGCAGGCGCCGCCTCGGCGTCGCGAGCCGCCGTTTCGGCCAGGAGGCTGATCGTCGTAATTGGCGTGCGAAGCTCGTGAGACAGGTTGTCGATGAACTCGGTCCTGATCCGCTGCAGGCGACGAAGCTCAGAGACGTCCTCCATGACCAGCCATACGCCGCTAACGGGCGAGCGCCGCGCTCGGACCGTGACAGTGGCACCAACCACGGAACGAACCGTCAACTCGCCGTTGGCCGACCCGTATTCCATGGCGGTTCGGGCTATTCCCTCGACGCGCGTATCGACGAACGCCTCGAGGGCCGGCCGGCCGACCATGCTCCCGGACCGTCGTTCGAGGATCGCGTACGCAGCTTCGTTCGCGAACTCGACGACCAGGTCGTCGCGGAGCCGGACGATCCCTGCAGTCAGCAACTCGGTCAGGTA
>CAZRUC010000208.1:1924-4675 GCA_964603175.1 uncultured Anaerolineaceae bacterium | reverse complement strand
GCGCCCGCCCTAGACGCCGGCCAGGTCCAGGCCCGCTTGGCCGAGGACGCCGGCGATGGCAGCCGCGTCGATCGCTCCCTCGCGCAAGACCCGCGGCAACTCCCCGGAGCAGTCCACGATCGTGGAAGGCACGCCACCACGGGTCGGGCCGCCGTCGAGGATGAGGTCGATCCGGTCACCGAGCTGAGCCATTACCGCAGCCGCGTCGCGGGCATCCTGCGCGCCGGACAGGTTCGCCGACGTCACCGGCAGCGGCCCCAGAGCGCGGGCGAGAGCCCGGGGGGATTCGTGGTCGGGGACGCGTATCCCGATGGTCGAGAGGCCGGCGGTCAGATCCATTGGCAATCCCGCGCCGGGCGTCTGCGGCAGCACCAGGGTCAAGGCTCCCGGCCAGAATCGCCCGGCCAGGGCTCGAGCCGCCGGCGACAGCACGCCCACCGAACCTGCCTGCTCGAGATCCG
Organism: uncultured Anaerolineaceae bacterium; assembly: GCA_964603175.1. Lineage (GTDB taxonomy): Bacteria > Chloroflexota > Limnocylindria > Limnocylindrales > CSP1-4 > Fen-1039. The sequence continues at coordinate 4,214 of CAZRUC010000208.1, read as the reverse complement.
ACGCCAGGAGAACGATCGCTCGGTCGAGGGGGCGATCCTTTGCCGCGAACAGCCTCTTCAACCCGTCTTCCGCGCCGAGCGCCACGCCCAGGCCGTAGACCGTGTCCGTCGGCATCGCGACCAGGCCGCCCGCTCGCAAGATGCCGACCGCCTCCGCGCGTCCCGCCGCATCGTCGGGGATGAGTTGGGCGAGCCTGGCGTTCACCCCCCGCCGTCCAGCGCGATCCGCTCGATCATCTGGGCCGCCCCTTCCTCGAGGACGGGCGGCGCGAGGTAGCGGGCGGCAGCTTTGACCGCATCTGGCGCGCTCGGCATTGCCACTCCGTGACCCACCTCGCTGATCATCTCCAGGTCGTTGTACTGATCTCCGATCGCAAGGCACTGCCCGAGCGGGACGCCCGCCCTCCGGGCGAGCCAGCGCACGCCCATCCCCTTCGACACCCGGGGGGCGAGGAATTCGAGGAAGCGCGGGTGGCTGAGCGTGACCTCGGCCCGACCGGCGAAATGGGCACGGGCCTCGTCGAGCACGTCGAGCGAGTGCTCGCCTTCGCCGATGGCCACGACCTTGGTGACCGGCCCATGCGCCCGTGCCGAGATGTCGGGCACGATCCGCAGGCGATCCCCGACGAACAGGCGGTACTCGTCCAGCCGCGACTCGTCGGAGGCGACGATCATCCACTCCAGGTAGTTGAAGTGAGGCGTCAGGTCGCGCTCCCGGCACCATCGCACGATCTCGATAGTGATTTCCGGCCTGAGGGAACGGTGGAAGAGCAAGCGGCCCTGTCGCTTCGAGCCGGGCGCCGGCATCGCTCGAACGAGCGCCCCCTGCTGCGCCACGATCGGGCTCGTGAGACCGAGCGCCTGGGCGAAGGGCAGCGCGCTGGTGGCCATGCGGCCCGTTACCAGAGATACGGCGATGCCGCGCCTCATGGCCTCGGCGACAGCGGATCTCGTGCGGTCGCCGATCCTGAGGTCTTCTCCGACGAGCGTGCCGTCGATGTCGAGCATGATCAAACGAATCGGCTGCTCGGGCTCAGCCATCAGCTCGCCTCGGGCGTGGCGCCGGGGCGGCCCGCGCCAGGACTCGGCGCACGGTGCCGCTCTACCCAGGCAAGTCGGGGATGTCCGGAGAGGTCCGTCTCGATGCGGCAGCTCCACGCTCCGGGCAGGGACGCCACGTCGACTTCCAGCGCGTGGCCCTGGTCGAACCCGATCTCGAGCAACGCCGTCCCGGCCGGGGCGAGCGCCGCGGGCAGCGCCGCCAGCAAGCGCCTGACCACGTCGAGCCCGTCCTGCCCGCCGTCGAGGGCGACCCGCGGCTCGAAGGACGCGGCAACGGGCAACATGTCCACGTCCGCCGAGGGAATGTAGGGCAGGTTCGCCAGGATCAGGTCGAACGGCGCTTCGCCGGCGGGCAGCAGATCTGCTTCGACGAACGCCACTGCATCCGCGACCGCGTGGGCGACTGCGTTCTCACGCGCCAGGCTCAACGCCTCGGCTGAGCAGTCGACCGCCAGAAGCGTGACTTCGGGGAGCATCCGCCTCCGGCGCAGCATCGTGGCCAGCGCAATCGCGATCGCACCCGAACCCGTGCCCACGTCGATGACCCGCAGATTCGGCGTTCCCGCCGGCCGAGGCTCCGAGGTCAGACGCCAGGCCACTTCCCTCTCCGCGGCTTCGACGAGGATCTCCGTCTCCGGTCGCGGTATCAGCGCCCGCCGGTCGGCCGCGAAAGCGAGACCGTAGAACTCCTTGATGCCGCGCAGGTAGGCCACGGGCTCGCCCTTTTCTCGCCTCGCAAGAGCCGCCTCGAACGTGGCAAGAGCATCCGCGCCTACGGGCGCGTTCGGGTGTGCGATTACGACCGTCCGGCCCGCTCCGATGGCCCAGCCGAGGAGAAGCTCGGTGTCCAGCCTGGCACTCTCCGAGCCGGAGGTGCGCAGCCTCGCCGTACCCACATTGAGCAGCTCGCCGACGGTCGCCATACCTCAGGCCGCTACGCGGCGCCGTCGTCGGACAGGTCCGCCAGGAGCTCCGCCTGATAGGTGTTGCTGAGCGCGTCGATCAGCTTGTCCAGGTCGCCGTCCATGACAGTCGGCAGGCTGTGCAGGTCCAGCCCGATGCGATGGTCGGTCAATCGGTCCTGGGGGAAGTTGTACGTCCGGACCTTCTCGGACCGCTCACCCGAACCGACCATGCTCCGCCGCACTGCCGACTCCGCCTCCGCCGCCTTGGCCCGCTCACGATCGAGCAGCCGGCTGCGCAAGATCGCCATCGCCTTGGCCTTGTT
>CAZRUC010000208.1:0-1824 GCA_964603175.1 uncultured Anaerolineaceae bacterium | reverse complement strand
ACCGGGATGCGCTGGACGCGGTGGACTCCGGCCTCGAACTTGAGGCGGCTGAAGGCGCCGCGACCGTTGATCTCGACGATTGCCTCGCTGATACCGCCGATGCCGTTCTCATCGGCGTTGAGCACTTCGGCCGACATGCGGTGCCGCTCCGCATAGCGCAAGTACATGCGCAGCACTTCAGCCGCGAAGAGCTTGGCCTCGTCACCGCCGGTTCCGGCGCGGATCTCGAGGATCACGTCCTTCTCGTCGTTCGGGTCGGTCGGCAAAAGCTTGATGCGCAGGTGGTCGATCAGCTCGGCCTCCTTCGCCTCAAGGGTGCGCACTTCCTCCTGGGCCATTTCGTGCATCTCGGCATCGCCGGAATCGCGCATCTCGAGCGCCTCGGCCAGCTGCTTTCGAGCATCGAGGAGCTCGCGCCATGCCTCCACGACCGGCTCGATCTGGGCGATCTCCTTGCCCAGTTTCTTGAGGGCAGCTGGGTCCTGCGCAGTCTCGGGTCGAGACAGCTCCACCTGAATCGAGTCGTATTGGGAGGCGATCTGGACGAGCTTGGCGTCGATCATGACGCCGCCTCCGCGGAGAGCGGCGCGTCGCCTTCGGCCGTATCGGCGGAGAGGGGCCTGCTTGGAATGACGGCGCTGCCAGCCGGGATCTCTTCTCCGTCGGCGAGCAGTGCACGCTGAAGCGAGACGATCGCGACCTCGATCATGTCGTTGGTGGGCTGGCGTGTGGTGATCTTCTGGACCCAGATCCCCGGTGACCATAACCAGCGCACGATGGCGTGGCTGCGGTGGCGGGCCCCGAGCTGCAGCAGCTCATAGCTGACTGCCGCGATCACCGGTACCAGCGCCACTCGCGAGGCGATCAGCAGCAGCGGCGGCAGATTGCCGATGAGCGCGAAGGCCACAATCGACACGAGCAGGACGACCACGAGGAACTCCGTGCCGCACCGGGGATGGGCGGTGGGGTAGCGGCGCACAGCCTCCGTGGTAAGCGGGTCGCCGGCTTCCAGGGCGTGGATCGACATGTGCTCGGCCCCGTGGTACTGGTAGACACGCCGCAGGTCGGGGGCGCGCGCGGTCAGCATCAGGTAGCCGATGAAGATCGCCACGCGAATGAGCCCCTCGGAAAGCTGCAGGCCGAAGCCCCTGTCGACTCGCCCCACGGTGGCCTGGGCGAGCAACAGTGGCACGAGGAAGAAGATGCCGATGCCGGCCAGCAGCGAGAGCAGCAGCATCACCCCGACGGCCATGCCGAAGCCCTTGCCCAGGCCTTCTTGCGGCCCACCGGTCGAGCCGGAGGACCTACCGGCGGCGGGCCGCGAATTGGACGTGCCGTCTGCGGGCGGCGAGTCGGCGGCCCAGACCCCGGCGGCGGTTGCAGTCTCGTTGGATCTCGAATCTGGGAGTTCTTCCTGCGCCAGGATCGCGGCGGCCTGCATCGTGGCCGCCCGTACCAACCAGCGAGTGCCGGTCACGAGCGTGTCATAGAGAACGACCAGCCCGCGGAGGAAGGGCAGGCGGAAGATTCGGTGCGCGCGGAGACCTTCGTCCAGGCGTTCGGAGGCCCAGACGATCGAGCCATCAGGATGCCGGAGGGCGACGGCGAGTGCGTGGCGGCCGCGCATCAGGACGCCCTCTATGAGCGCCTGGCCGCCGTATTGGAAGCGTGCCATATGGGAAGTCTAGCCCCGCAGGCTAAGGGCGCCCGACCGTCCGCGCCGGGCGGTATCAGTCGGCGCGGGTCGGCTCAGAGCTCAGGCGCGATCGGCGCGCTCGAGGCGCCGCTGGAAGCGCTCGACCTGACCGGCGGTGTCGAGGATCA
>CAZRUC010000207.1:0-4697 GCA_964603175.1 uncultured Anaerolineaceae bacterium | reverse complement strand
ATCATGCGGACCCAGCTGTGAGGGTGGGCTGATCCATGAACGAGCAGGTCCAGGGGATCCTGAAGCAAATTTCGATCTATCAGCGAATCGGCATCATCGGTGCGGCGCTTGCGGCGGTCGCAATGATCGGCGTGCTGGTCATGTTCGCCAGCAAGCCCGATTTCACTCCTGCCTTCACCGGCCTGTCCGGTGCCGACGCGGCGTCGGTCGAGTCCGCGCTCCGCGGTGCCAATATCGCCTATCAGGTAGCCGACGCGGGGACCACGATCGAGGTTCCCGTTGACTCCCTCGGCGATGCCCGCATTGCGGCCGCCGATGCCGGCGTCACGAGCACCAACGACACCAAGGGCATGGAGCTCTTCGACACGGCCGGCTTCGGAGACTCCGCATTCTCCGAGCAAGTGAAGCTCCAGCGCGCGACTGAAGGCGAGCTCACTCGCACCATCCAACAGATGGCGGGCATCGCCAGCGCGCGAGTGGCAATCGTTCCCGCGCAGACGGGTGCGCTCTCGAGCCAGGACACCCCGGCCAGCGCTTCCGTGGTCTTGTCGATGACCGGCGGCAGCACTCCGTCGGACAGCCTCGTTCAGGCGATCGTCAGTACGGTGCGCGGTTCGATCGCCGGCATCGCAACCGAAAACGTGGTTGTGACCGATACGCAAGGCCACGTGCTCGCTGGCGCCGCCGACTCTGCGGACACTGCCGCGGCCCAGGCCAAGGACGTCGTCGAGCAGCAGCTCAAGGCCAAGATCACCGGCCTGATCGAGACGGCCCTCGGCGCCGGTCACTCCTCCGTGGCGGTCTCTGCGGATGTCGATACCAGCAAGGTCGAGCAGGACGTCACGACCTACTCCCCGTCGGGCAGCAACCCTCCGGTGAGCATCAACGTTTCGAACGAGCAGTACGGCGCCGGCGCCAGCGGCGATGCCTGCGGCATTCCAGGGTCCAACTCCAACGTCCCCGGCCTCTCGAGCTACCCGGGCGTCTGCACCAACAACTCGACCTCGACGCCCACCCCGGGGCCGAGCGCCTCAGGGTCGGCGACTCCTTCAGCCTCGCCGAGCGCCTCGCCTAGCCCCTCGTCGTCGGCAGCGCCCTCGGCATCTGCCAGCTCTTCGGCATCGTCCGCCGCCGGCGGCTACATCAAGACCACGACCACCATCAACTACAACGTCTCCCAGACGGTCCAGCACATCGTCACCGCTCCCGGCGTGGTCAAGCGGCTGTCCGTGGCCGTATTCGTCGACCAGGCATCGATGGGTTCACTCACGGCGGACACTCTCAAGAACAGCATCCAGGCGGCCATCGGCTCCGATGCGACTCGCGGCGACGTCGTCGCCGTGAACGCGATCCCGTTCGCCAAGGCCTCCGCCGACACGACGACCGCCGCCGCCAAGGCGTCGCCGGACATGATCAAGACGGTCGGCGACATGAGCGGCACCATCCTGGGCGGCGTCTTCGCCCTGATCATGCTCGTGCTCTTCTGGCTGAACCTCGGTGCCCTGCGCCGGCGGGCCGAGGACACCGCCCTCGACCTCGGCCCGGCACCCGTGAGCGCCTATCTCCCGGCGCCCACTACCCGCGGTAGCAGCGCCCCGGCGCTTTCTGCCCCCGATGCGGCCCCGGCCGACATGCCCAATGCCACTCCACAGGCCCGCATCCAGGAGCGCTTGCGACTCGTCGCCGATGAGCGGCCGGACGCTCTCGTCGGCCTGATGCACGGTTGGCTGCGTGAAGAGGAGCGGCGACGATGAGCCCCGAAGCGGTAGCGCTGTCGCTCAGCGGGCCCCGCAAGGCGGCCGCTCTTCTGATCACTCTCGGCACTGAAGCCTCGGCCAAGCTTCTGGCCAGACTGCCGCCCGAGGCCATCGACCGTGTCGCACTCGAGCTGATGCGCATGCCGGCCGTCGATTCGGACGTGCGCGACGCGATCCTCGAAGAGGCGTACGCGGGTCTCTTCGCCCATGCCGGCGTGCTCCCCGGCGGCGAAAACTACGCCTCGGAGCTCTTCGGCCAGGCATTCGGGTCGGGCAAGGCCCGCGAGATGCTGGACCGCGTCCATCAGGCCCAGCAGATCATCCCGTTCGACTTCATGAGGGATATCGATCCCGTCCAGGCCGCGGGTCTCCTCGCCGACGAGCACCCGCAGACGATCGCAATCGTGCTGGCGCACCTCGAACCGAGGGCCTCGGCGCTCATCCTCGTCCAGTTCGATCCGCTCGTTCAGGTCGAAGTGGCCAAGAGGATCGCTCTAACCGAGCAGGTGTCGCCCGAGGCGGTCGGCGTCGTCGAAGAGGGGCTGCGTCGGAAGCTCTCGTCGGTCGTCACCGAGGTCACGTCGGTGGGCGGCTCGAGGCCACTGGCCCACGTGCTCAACCAGATCGGCCGCACCAACGAACGCCAGATCCTCGCGGCCCTGGCGGAACAGGACTCCCAGCTCGCCGACGAGGTCCGCCGCTACATGTTCGTCTTCGACGACATTGCGGTCCTCGACGACCGGGCCATGCAGCGAGTCATCCGCGAACTCGACGCCAAGGACATGGCCCTCGCCCTCCGGCCGGCAACAGAAGAGCTGCGGCTCAAGTTCTTCCAGAACATGTCCCAGCGTGCCGCGGAGATGCTTCGCGAAGAGATGGGCCTGGGCGGCCAGGTCCGCCTCAAGGCCGTCGAAGAGGCGCAGCAGCGGATCATCGACACGATCAAGAAGCTCGAGGACAGCGACGAGATCGCGATAAACCGCGGAGGCACCGAGGATGTCCTCATCTAACTGGAGGCTCATCCGGAGCCCCCTGGACGCCCCGGCGGAATCGGCCGGGTCGGGTGCAGCTCTCGCCGCGGAAGAGCCGGCGCCGGCCGGCGAGGGTCGGACCCTTTTTCGAGGTCGCAACAAAGCCGGTGCGCACCAGGCCGCTCACGATGCCACTCACCCGACCGGAGTTGGGGCGCAGGGGCCCCTGGCCGGCAGCGTCGATCCGACCGCGCTGTCCGAGGAGATCGCGCGGCTGGAGCGCGAAGCCGAAGAGCGCGGCTACGAACTGGGCCGCGCGCGGGCCGAGAACGAGTTGCGGGCAGCGGTCGACGGGGCAGGAGCACTCGTCGATCGGCTCGAGATGATCGCGCCGGAGCGAGCGTCTGAAGTCGCGCACGCCATCGCCGAGCTCGCCCTGGCAGTTGCCAAACGAATCGTCGGCCACGAGGTCCGCGTCGAGCCGAGTCTGCTGTGCGGCGCCCTCGAGGCGGCCGTCAGCACGATCAACGGGTCGCCGGAGGCCCACGTTCTGCTCAATCCCTCGGCCGTCGACAAGGTCCGGCAGGCCTGGGAAGCGCTCCACGGCCGTGCCTACCTGGGCAAGCGGTGGGTCTTCGAAGGCGACCCAACCCTGCCGATAGGCGGGTGCACCGTCCGTTACGAGCACGGTTTCGTAGAAGCCGGCCTGGAAGCTCAGCTGGAGGAAATCGGGATCGCCCTCGATCGGGCCATCCCGAACCTGGCCCGCGCGACGCTAGAGGCTGAAGTCGCATGACAGGCTCGAGCGGAGGCGGCCGCAGCACGCTGCTGACCAGACCACGTGTCCGTCCTCGCATCGAATCCTCCATTCCGGGCTGGGAAACCTCGCCCCTCCTGCGGCATCTGATCGAGGCAGCCGAGGCAGCCTCCCGCTTCCAGGCCACCGGCGAGGTGGTCCGCGTGGTCGGCACGTCGGTCGAAGCAGCCGGCCTGATCCTCCAGCTCGGCTCGATCTGCTGGATCGACCTGGAGCCCGACGGTATGGTCAGCGCCGAGGTGGTCGGCTTCAGAGACGGCCTGATCACGCTCGTCCCGTTCGGGGATCTGTCGGGCGTGCGGCCGGGTTCGGCCGTCCGTTTGCGAGAGCAGCAGTTCCGCGTCCCGATTGGGCCCGCCGTCCTCGGCCGCGTGCTCGACGGGTTCGGCCGGCCACTGGACGGGAAAGGTCCGCTCCGCGCCGAGTACAAAGTCGTAACCGGCACCGCCCCGCATCCGCTCGGACGAGCTCGCATCTCCACCCCGATTTCCACCGGCGTGCGAGCCCTCGATGGCCTGCTCACGGCCGGCAAGGGCCAGCGTCTGGGCATCTTTGCGGGCTCCGGCGTGGGCAAGTCCACGCTCCTGGCGATGATCGCCCGCCACGCCTCCTCGGACGTGAACGTGATCGCCCTGATCGGCGAGCGAGGCCGCGAGGTCCAGGAATTCATCGACGAGCAGCTCGGGCCTGAAGGCTTGGCCCGCTCCTGCGTCGTGGTCGCCACATCCGACCAGCCTGCCCTGCTGCGCCTAAAGGCCGCGGAAATCGCCACCGCCATTGCGGAGTCGTTCCGCGACGATGGCAAAGACGTGCTGTTCATGATGGATTCGGTAACGCGCCTGGCGATGGCTCAGCGCGAGATTGGCCTCGGGGCTGGGGAGCCGCCAGCGCTGCGCGGCTACCCGCCGTCGGTCTTCTCGTTCCTGCCGCGTCTCCTGGAGCGAGCAGGTAACACCGAATTCGGCACGATCACGGGCTTCTTCACGGTCCTGGTAGAAGGCGACGACATGACCAAGCCGGTGGCGGACACGGTCCGCTCGATCCTGGACGGCCATATCGTGCTGGCCCGCTCACTTGCCGAGCGAAACCACTATCCCGCCATCGACGTCCTGGCCTCGGTTTCCCGAGCCATGCCCGCCGTCGTGGAGATCG
>CAZRUC010000206.1:0-4700 GCA_964603175.1 uncultured Anaerolineaceae bacterium | reverse complement strand
GGCCTCACACCAGAACAGACTTCCGAGCGGCTCGCCGAGTTCGGTCCAAATGAACTCGAACCCGCCCGGAAGACGTCGCTGTGGGGGCTCATCTGGGATGGCGCCCGCGAGCCGTTCGTCGTCCTGCTGTTCGTCGCGGGCTGTCTGGCCATCGCCCTGAACGAAGTACGAGACGGCCTGCTCGTTCTGATCATCCTGGCGCCGATCGTCGGTGCCGGGGTGGTCACGGAATATCGCGGCGAGAAGGCGCTCGAGGCCTTGAGAGAGGCCGCGGCCCCGTCCGCACGAGTCAGAAGGGCCGGGCGGGTCGAGGACGTCCCGACGCAGCAGCTCGTTCCGGGGGACCTGGTGCTGCTCCGAACCGGAGACGTCGTACCGGCTGATTTGCGGCTTGTTCGCGTGGAAGCCCTGGCCTTCGATCGGAGTGTTCTCACGGGTGAGTCGCTTCCCGAGCAGGGCGCGACGGAACCCGATCCTGAGGGCGCGGCACTGGCCGACTGCTACGCGATCGCATACGGCGGCACCGCCGTCGTCGGTGGGCGCGGGGAAGGAGTGGTCGTTGCGACCGGGCTCGCGACCGAATTCGGCCGCATCTCGGCGGCGCTCGGCAAGCGGGAACGCCGCCGCTCGCCGCTCCAAAGGGAGCTGGACCGGTTGGTCCGAATCCTCCTGTTCGTGGCGATTGGGCTGATCGCCGTCGTGGTCGGTCTCGGGTTCCTGCGCGGCAACGAAGCCGGCAAGAACGTTCTGGCCGGGGTTTCAGCCGCGATCGCGGCAATCCCTGAGGAGCCGCCCGCGCTGGTGGCCGTGATCCTCGGGCTGGGTGCCTACCGGCTGTTGAAGATGAAGGTGCTCGTGCGGAGGCTGTCGGCCCAGGAGACGCTGGGATCGGTCGATTTGATCGTGACCGACAAGACCGGCACGCTCACCGAGAACCGGCTCGCCCTGGCTGCGATTCGCACGCCCGAAGGCGCGGTGGAAGACAGCTCCCGCCTGGCAGAACTGGCCACCCTGGCCGTCCGCGCGGAGGAAGACGCTTGGAGCGTCGCCACAGGAAGCAAGCCCGGCTCATTCAGTCGGTCGCTCTTCAGCTTCCTGTCGGAGCAGTCAATCGTCCTGGAGCTCGATCCGGCCGACCTGCTCGACGCCGATCCCGTCAGCGACGAGCGGCCCTACTCACGCACTCGCGCCAGAACGAGCGGGCCCGCCGGCGAGCCCGTTGTCGAGGAGCTGGCTCTGGGGGCGCCTGAGGCGATTCTGGCCCTGTGCGACTCGTTGCCCGACTCCGAGCGCGAAGACTGGCGCGAACTCGTGGAGAGCGGCGCCGAAGCCGGCGAGCGTCTCCTGCTTCTGGCTCGTTGTCTGGATGGCGCCGGCTGGCTGCCGCTTGGCGTGCTCGCCTTCGCGGATCGGATCCGATCTGGAATCCGCGAGGCGATGGGCCTCGCGGTGGCAGCCGGCATACAGCCGCTCGTCGTCACCGGGGATCACCCGACGACCGCGGCGGCAATTGCGGCCGAGGCCGGGTTGCCCAATGAGCGGGTCGTCACGGGCCCCGAACTGGCGACCTGGGACGACGTTCGGCTCGCGGCCGAGTTGCCGACGCTCAACATCGTTGCGCGTGCCCTCCCGGAGCAGAAGCTACGGATCGTCGACGTCGCGCGCAACTCGGGCCGGACGGTGGCCGTCACGGGCGACGGCGTGAACGACGCGCCCGCACTGCACCACGCCGATGTCGCCGTCGCCATGGGGAGCGGCACTGCCGTGGCTCGCGAGACGTCGGACCTCGTCCTCGGCGACGACTCCTTCGTGACGCTGATGTACGGCCTGCGAGAGGGCCGAAGGTTGGTGGCCAACGTCCAGAAGGGTCTCGTCTTCCTGATCTCGACCCACGTCGCGATGCTCGGCTTCATCCTGATCGCAACGATTGCCGGCTTTAGCCAGCCTCTCCTGCCGATCCAAATCCTGTGGCTCGAAGTCTTCATCGACTTGCTCACGGCGGTCTCCTTCGAAGGCGAAGCCGAGGAGCCCGGGGCCATGCAGCGTCCGCCGCGTCCCAGGAGCAAGCCCCTCCTGGACACGAACATGCTGATCCGCATCTGCCTGGCCGGTGGGTTCAGCGCCTTTGCGGCACTGGCACTGATCGAGCAGCACAGCCCGGACTTCGAACACGCTCGCTGGCTTGCATATACCGCCCTGGTCGTTGGGCAGGTCGTGCGTGCCAATGCGAACCGGAGCCTTGCCTATCCCGTTCTGCTGCGGCGCCCGAACGCCTTGCTCTTGCTCGGCGGAATCGTCTGTGTCACCTTCCAGATCGCGATCCCGTTCATACCGGGAGTGGCGGACGCATTCCAGGCTACGCCCCTGGACGCCGTCGATTGGTTGCTCGTCGTTGCCATCGCGCTGACTCCGGCCCTATTCGCCGAGGTATATCGAGCCCTGCGCCGCAAGCCCTGGGTCGCCTGACCGATGGCCCTGTAAAGGGGACTTGACAAGGCGACCCTGTCAAGCTAACTTGACAGGCATGCAGAACGACGTCCGCAAACTCCGAGAGGACCTGGCTTTGAGCCAGGGCGATCTGGCGAAGCAGCTGCGCGTTTCGCGCCAGACGGTCAACGCCATCGAAACAGGACGCTATCTGCCCTCGCTGCCGCTCGCGCTTGCCATCGGGCGGTTTTTCGGAAGAGCGGTCGAGGAGGTTTTCCGTGAAGACGGACACGTTGAGTAAGTGGCTAGTACCCGCGGTCGGGCTCGTTATCGGTCTGCTGATGGCGGCGGCGCTGCTCGGCCAGCACGCTTCCGTGTGGCAGGCGGGGCTCTCGTTCGTCATCGTTGCCGCTTACGCGATGGGCCTTCGTTTGCTGCAATCGAGGAGCGAGACGGCCAGCCTCCTTTCGGGCATGCCGGTCGACGAGCGCTGGGAGTCGATCAACAACCGGGCGCTGTCCATGGCCGCCCAGATCATCGCCGTAGTGCTCGTGCTGGCGTTTCTCGTGACCCAGTTCGCGGGCGGCGACTCGACGCCGTACGCGTGGCTGGGGGCTGTCTTTGCGCTGGCTTACCTCGGCGGGATCCTCTGGTACCGCTGGCGGCAGTAACGACGGCGACATCACGCGTTTGCGGCGAGCATCGATAATCGAACCGTTCCGTCGCGGGCCGGGTCCAACACGTGTAAGGCATAACTCCCGGAGATCTAATGTCACTGATCATCGACTCAATGTCCAAGAGCTTCGGGGCGGTCCGGGCGCTCGACGACATTTCACTGGAGGTTCGCCCCGGCGCAGTCTTCGGGTTCCTCGGCGCCAACGGGGCCGGCAAGACGACGGCAATGAGAATCGTTCTCGACATCCTGCGGCCCGACACTGGGACGATCACGTGGGACGGTCGCCCGAACACCGACCTTCCACGCGAAACCTGGGGCTACCTGCCGGAAGAGCGCGGCCTGTACGCCAAGATGAAGGTTCTCGACCAGCTCGTATTCTTCGCTAAGCTCCACGGAGTGAAGCCCAGTGCGGCTGTATTTGAGGCGCGCGGCTGGCTCGAGCGCTTTCGCATCCCTGAGTACGCCGACCGCCGGGCCGAGCAGCTGTCGAAGGGGAATCAGCAGAAGATCCAATTTATCGCCGCAATCCTCCACGATCCGCAGGTCCTGCTCATGGACGAGCCGTTCACCGGTCTCGATCCGGTAAACGTGGCCATGCTCAAAGAGGCATTCCTGGAGATGCGCGACCGGGGCAAGACGCTGGTCTTCTCAACTCACCAGATGGAGCAGGTCGAGGAATTGTGCGAATCGATCGCCATTCTCGATCGAGGCAAGGTCGTCGTGAGCGGGACCGTGCGAGATGTGCGTCGGTCGACCGGTCGGGTGGTCGTACGAGTTGCCGTGGAAGGGGACTCGGAGATGACCTGGCTCGGGGCGCTCGACGGGGTTGTCGTTACTCGCCGGGGCCAGGACTACATGGAGGCAGAAGTTGCCCACAGGCACAACGCCGAGGCCGTATTGCAGGCGGCCCTGGATCGTGGTTGTCGGGTGAGGCATTTCGAGATCACGGACCCCTCGCTCGAGCAGATCTTCATCGAACACGTCGGCCAGATGGATACGAGTGAGCGAACCCTGGCGCCCAAGGCGGTGCCGGCATGAGGGGCTGGCGGACGTTATTCCCGAATGCCTGGTATATCGCCGCGCGCGAGTATCGCGGTCGAATCGCCAGCCGCAGCTTCCTGCTGGGCACGATCCTGCTGGCAGCTATCGCGTTCGCCGCGACCGAGTCGCCGGTCCTGATCGACTATCTGCAGGGCACGAGCCAGACGAACGTCGCGGTCTACACGGCCTTGACCGACCTACCGGCCGACTCGCACCAGGTGCTGGATTCACAGCTCAACCCTCAATCGGGTTCCGCGAGTGGCCACAAGGAGTTCGCAATCAGCTGGTTCGAGGGAACCGGGGCCGACGAGTCGGGCGTCCGCCAGGACCTCGACGACGGCAGATACGCCGCTCTGCTGGCGATCGACCGAGATCCGAAGACGGGCGACCTCACGTTCACGCTTCGAACGGATATGCCCGGCGACGGGCGTCAGTCGGGCATGCTCCAGAACGCCGTCACGTACCTCACCCTCGACGACAGGCTCGCACGTGCCGGCGTTTCCATCTCCGCCATTCAGGCCCCGCCCTCGTGGTCGGTCGTGCCCCTGAGATCCTC
>CAZRUC010000205.1:0-4710 GCA_964603175.1 uncultured Anaerolineaceae bacterium | reverse complement strand
GGCCGGGAACCTGATGGATCCCGACGTCACGCTCGACCACGACGAGGCGCGGGCCGCCGCCCGCTCGATCGACCTCGAAGCGCTGCGGCTCAGCCGGCTCGTCCGCAACCTGCTCGACCTGAGCCGGATCGAGGGCGGCGCGCTCCACCCGAGCCTCGAGCTGTACGACCTCGCCGACCTCGTGGCGCCCGTCGTCGAGCGCCTCACCCCGACACTCGGACTCGGCGAGGTGGAAGTCGCGATCGACGACGCACTCCCGCCGGTGCGAGTGGACGCGCTGTTCGTCGACCAGATCGTGACCAACCTGCTCGAGAACGCCGCCCGCCACGCCTCCGGTCGCGGCATCCGCGTGTCGGCAGCATCGGTGGGTGACGACGCCGTGGAGCTGGTCGTCGAGGACGGCGGCCCGGGCGTACCGATCCCGGCCCTGCCCCGCATCTTCGATCGCTTCTATCGCATCCCGCGCCGGCAGGGGTCGCGGGAGGGCGGCGGCTCCGGCGTGGGTCTGGCGGTCGTGCGTGGGCTGGCGGAGGCGATGGGCGGTTACGCGAATGCGCGCCCGAGCCGGTTGGGCGGCCTCGCGGTGGCGATTCGACTGCCGGTCGAGTCGGCGGCCGTACCCGAGCTGGCGGCCGAGCCCGAGTCGGCGGCCGAACCCGAAGCTGCGGCCGAGCCCGAGCCCCAAGCGGCACAGCTCTCGGTCGAGAATTCCGCGCAGGCCCGCGGTGAGTGACGGCGGCGCGGTCATCCTGATCGTCGAGGACGACGAACCCGCGCGGGCCGCGATTGCCAGCAACCTCCGCGCCCGCGGCCACGAGGTGGACGAGGCCGGCGACGTCCGCCAGGCACTCCGCGCGTGGGACACTCGCCGCCCCGACCTGATCCTGCTCGACCTGGGACTGCCCGATCTCGACGGCCAGGCGATCATCCGGCGCGTCCGTCGCGAAGCCACCACGCCGATCATCGTCGTCTCGGCGCGCGGCCGCGAGGAAGATCGCGTGATCGCCCTCGATGCGGGCGCGGACGACTACCTCACGAAACCATTCGGGCTCTCGGAGCTTCACGCTCGAATGCGCGCGGTGCTGCGGCGCACGGCCGGCCCCGCGGCCGACACGGAGGGCTGCCTGCGGCTCGGTTCGGTGGTCATGGACGTGCCACACCACGAGGTCACGGTGGCGGGCGCTCCCGTCGAGCTGACGCCGCGTGAGTTCGAGCTGCTCAAGGTATTGCTGTCGCAGCCTGGACGGGTCGTCACGGCGGGACGGTTGCTCCGCGCGGTCTGGGGCACGGCCTACTCCGACGAAGCGCACTACCTCCATGTATACGTCTCGCGACTGCGCCGGAAGCTCTCCGCCGCCGATCCGACCGGCGCCGCTACCAAGCTCATCGTCGCCGAGCCCGGCGTAGGCTATCGAGTCGTGGAGGAGTAGGGGAGCGTCCCGGCGCTCCGGCTAGCGCGGAAAGACCCGGCGCAACCGTCCCGGGACGGTGGTGCCCGCGCCGGAGACCGCGGCTTTCCGCTCGCGGCGCGGCCGGGCGCGAAGCATCGCCACGGCACTGACGGCCGCCATCGCGACGAGCACCGCCAGCGTCCACAGGGCGCTGTTCGGGAGGCCGTTCGCGTTCTGGTTCTGGTACATGGCCGACTGCAGGTCCAGGAACGCCTGACCCGTGTGGCCGGCCGGCCAGCCGAGGATCAGTCGCGGATCGCCGGCCGTGGAGAGCGCCCACGGGATGTAGCTCGCCACGTAGACCGCGAACGGCACGAGCAGCATCGCGGCCATCGCCCACATGAACGGGATGCCGAAGCGCCAGCCCGGATCGACCCAGCGCGGCCCCTCGCCGGCCACCGGCCGAGTCACGCCCCCCGCGCGCACGATCCCCACTCCCAGGACCACGACCAGCGCCGCCATCAAAGCAAGCAATCCCACGGCGGCCGAGTTGTCGGATACGGCCCGGACTCCGAACGCGCCGGTCAGCCCGACCAGGCCCGCCAGCGCCAACCAGCGGCCGATCCGCGACCGCAGCAGCACGACCAGCGCCGCCCCAACCATGGCATATAGCCCGAGCCAGGAGCTGGCGATCGCCAGCCCGAACAGCAGCCCGATCGCCACCGGCAGCAGCAGCCCCTCCGTCAGCGCCCGCCAGCCCACCGCACGGCTCCCGAGCATGTAGACCAGGACCGCGAACGCGGCCGCGCCAAACACCGCCACATACGAATCGAGAAGGCCGGCAAAGCCCAACACGCCGGCGAGGACCGCCAGCACAACCCCAACCCACCGCCTGCGGAAGAGCACGACCCCCAGCAGGTACAGCAGCCCGGCGAGCAGCGCCGCCGCGACAGCCCCCGGCAGCCGCCACCCGAACGCGTTGC
The DNA here is from genome assembly GCA_964603175.1 of uncultured Anaerolineaceae bacterium. Taxonomy (GTDB): domain Bacteria; phylum Chloroflexota; class Limnocylindria; order Limnocylindrales; family CSP1-4; genus Fen-1039. Next base: position 2,336 of record CAZRUC010000205.1, on the reverse strand, counting down.
CGCCCGCGTCCACCGACACCATCACGCCCGTCTGCGCGAAAGCCAGGACGCGCTGCCGATCGGTGCCCTGATCGTTCGCCTGCGCGTCCAGCACCCAAGCCGTCGGCGCGAACGGCAGCGCGGCGTCGGCGAAGATCGAATTCGTGGTCGGCTCCACGACGTACACGGTCGCGGCGCCCTCGCGCGTCTGGCCGAGGACGTGGACCATGTTGGTGGCGCGGTCCCAGCGCACGTCGGAGATCAGCCCGGGCATCGCGAACCCGCCCAGGTCCGTCAGGGAGGCGTCGCTCCCAACGGACAGCATTTCGATGCGGGCCGCGCCCGTCGCCACGTACAGCGTCGGCTGGTTCGGCAGGCCCACGAGAGCCAGCCCGGTCGCGCCCGCGGTCAACGGAATGGATGCCATCGCCTGCAGCGTGGTCGCGTCCAGCTCGATCAGCCCGGATGGGACCGCCGCTACGGCGAGGTGGCGCCCGCCAGCGTCCAGAGGCAGCAGCCCGGCCACGCCCGGCAGGTACAGGGTCGCGAGCGTTGAACCCGTTGCCACGTCCAGCAGGGACACGTCGTCGCCGGCCTGGACGATCACGTTGCTGGCGCCCGTCGCCCAGAGGTGCGAGATGGCTGCGGCGACATGCCCCACCAGCGTCGGCTTGACGGTCGCGTTCGACGAAGCCATCGCGTCGAGGGCCGTGGACGGGATCGCCAGGATTTCGCCGTCGATAGTGCCCACGAAGACCTGATGGCCCGCGGTGTCGACCGCCACGGCGACTGCGCCCGGGATCGCGATTCCCGACGCCTTCCCGAGCTGGCCGCCCTGCGCGATCAGGAGCCACGAGCCGGTGGTCAGGAAGATCCTGTCGCCGCCCGTCCCGGACGTCTCGGGGTCCTCGTAGGCCGGCTCGAAGGCTGCGTCGGTTATCGGCGAATTCAGGAAGCCCGCACCCGTCGCCTTGTCGTCGCCGAAGATCGAGATCCCGGCGGCCATGGCGTATTCGGCCAGCTGCGGGTTCGTCCAGTCGGTGATCTCGTGCGGGATGCCGTAGCGCCAGCTCTGCAGGTATTCGGTCGCGGTCACCGCCGGCGCCGTATTCGGCCCGTATGCTCGCGCGAAGAAGGTGACGACAACGAGCCCGGCGACAATGGCTAGATCTACGCGTTTGCCCAAGGCCGCCTCCCACCTCGACCGTGCCGGAGCCTACCCCTAACAATAGCTACCGAATCGCAGTGCCCACTCGGGATCACTGCGTTACTGTATGCCGGTAGCGTTCCGTCGACGTTGTGAGGGTAGCTGAAATGACCTCGTTTAAACGAGTGGGTAACGTCCGTTTTTCAAGCGGCATCCGGCTGAGTTTCGTGATGGTCGCTGTTCTGGTCGCCGCGGTCGCCTGTGGCAGCAAGAGCGAAGCGCAGCAGGCCACAGACGCGCTCAACGCGGGTCTCGAGGCGCATCAGGCCGGGAACCTGACCGACGCCCAAACGGACTACAAGGACTGCCTCAAGCACGACACCACAAACAAATACTGCCTCTACAACCTGGGCCTCATCGCTCAAACGCAAGGCTCGATGACCGAGGCCGAAAACGACTACCGGCTTTCGCTCGCGACCGATCCGAACTACACGCCCGCCCTGTTCAACCTGGCGATCGTGCGAACGGCGGCCGGGGCCCCCGCGGAGGCGATCAGCCTCTACCGCCAGTACGTCAAGCTTCTTCCGAAGGATGCCGGCGGGCATCTGAACCTGGGCCTGCTGCTCATCCAGACCCCCGCCACGGCGGCAGAGGGACAAACCGAGCTCGCCACGGCCAAGTCGCTCGATCCCAAGATCGTGCTGCCGTCCCCGTCGGCCACGGCCTCGCCGTCACCATCGCCCAGCCCCAGCCCGTCGCCGAGTCCGAGCCCGTCCTCGAGCGGCAGCGCGAAGGCTTCCGCCAGCAAGAGCTGAGCCTCCGCCCGGCGATCCGGGCAGCCGACTGGAGCGGATCCGCAGCTACGACTGAGGGTTCTTCGACGGCGCCTTTCGCGGTAGCAGTGTCGCTGCACTCCGCGGCACGCCGACGCAGGGACGCCGCCGTCTCGCCGTGACAGCGCCCGTACGCCCGTCGGATCGAGGGCAACGTTCGGCCTGAGCTACAGCAATGAGGGAGTGGCTCCCCAGCTCCCACTCCGCGAATGCCGGATCCTCCCGGGCAAAGAAGAACCCCGGCGGTGCAGCCGCCGGGGTTCTCGCTACGATCGATATTGACTTGGGCTGGCGCTCGGCTGACCTAAGTCAGCGAGGCTCGCGCCCTGCTAGTTGAGCGGGATAACAGTGATAGTCCGGTTGCCGAACGTTGTCGT
>CAZRUC010000204.1:0-4717 GCA_964603175.1 uncultured Anaerolineaceae bacterium | reverse complement strand
CTTCGCCCAGCCGGCGTCCGTCAGCAGCTTCGTCGCCCCAGCCGGATCGGCAGCGGTCGAGCCGCCTTCGTTCTTGTAGTACCAGGTCAGAGGCGAGACGAAGTTGTTGCTAACGGTGACGTTGCCGCCGAGCGGGCCGTCAGCGATCGCCTGGCGGTCTGTGGCGAGCTTGATGGCCGCAACGATGGTCTTGTAGTCGGCGCCGAACTTGGTCTGTAGGGCCTTGTTGTTGAAGGAATGGAGTTCATACGTCAGCGAGTCATGGATGACCTGCTGATTCTGGTCGATGCCCGCAAGCGACGGGATGTCGGCGTCGTTGAGGTCCTGGGCCACGTCGTACTCGCCGGCCTTATAGCCCTGGAGCATCGTGGCTGCATCGGCGTAGTACTTCCAGATGACCTGATCCACGGCCGGGGCCTTGCCGCTGATCGTCGACCACTTGGGGTTGCTGACGGTGGTGATCTGCGAGTCCGTGGCGAGGTCCGTCGGCATGTACGGGCCGTCATATACGCCGGACTTCAGGTTGCTGAGCGGATAGAGCTTGGTCGGCGCGTCGGCGGCCGAAATGCTACTGATGTACTTGGCGGGGAGCAACGGCGCGACGAGGTAGAGGTAACCTTCGTACACCTTACCGAAGCTCATCACGCACGTGGTGCCGGTTCCGCCGGTGATGCCGGTGATGTCTTCCCAGCCGATGGTTCCCCCGGCCAGCCCGGTGTTGGCCTTGTCCATGATCCAGTTCCAGGTGCCCTTGAGGTCGTCGCAGTTGATCGGACTGCCGTCAGACCACTGCATGCCCGTCTTGAGGCTCCAGGTCACGTCCATACCGGCGCCGTTCATCTTCACTCCGCCGTTGGCGAGGGTGGGAACGCTGGTGACCAGTGTCGGGACCGTCCGCAGGTCGGGTGTCACATCGACAAGGTTGAGGAACATCGAGGTGCCGATTTCGACGTCGGTCTCGGCTTGCGCGTAGTAGACATTGACGGTATCCGGGAACTGCCACTCCGCGACGACGATCTTCTTGACCGGAGTGCTCGATGAGCAGGCTCCAGCCACGAGGACCGCGACCGCGAGTGCGCTGAATAGACGTTTGTACATCTATGAAGCCTCCAACTCCGCTTCCAACCCGACCCTCCGGGCCTAGTCTCTGTTTGGCGCCCAGCGCCCCGACTCTTGTTGACGGACCCCATAAGTGGGGCGCCTGCTGGGTCTGTCCGACGAGACAGGCCCGTACTATGGAGAGGCACCAACAGGGTGTCAATGACCCACCGCGGCCACTCCTGGATCAACCGACGGTCTCGTTCTAAAGGCGCCTCCTCGACTCGCGAACCACTTCGTGGGATCGAGGGCAGGGTCCGCCCGGCTGTTTGATGCCGGATGGGCGATCTGCGCATAGTAGCCTCACGACGGACCGCGCGAGGGAGCGGCTCGAACTGACATTAGCGGCGTCCGGCGTCTACAGATCCGGCCGAATCCGCTGCGTTCAGTGCTGGGAGGATCGCGTTGGGCTTCGTTCTCACTACTCCAGTACCCGTGTATAAACGATACACCTTGCATTGAGAGAAGGCCTGCTGCGTTTCCCGTAGAAGCGGAGCGTTCGCTTAGTCGGGGCAGGGGGTCTGGCTGCCGGTCATCGGTCGCCAGCGGAGGTTCGGCTGGCGCGCGGCAGTGGTCTCGTCGAGACGTCGCACCGGCGAGCTGGTCGGCGCCGAATGGAGCAACTCCGGGTCCCGATGCGCCTCGCCGACGATAGCCGCCAGGGCATCGACGAAGAGATCGAGCGTCTCCAGGGCCTCCGTCTCGGTCGGCTCGATAAGCAGAGCCTCTTCCACCGTCAACGGGAAGTAGATCGTGGGCGGATGGAACCCGTAATCGATGAGCCGCTTCGCCAGGTCGAGGGTCCTGCACCCCGTTTCGCGTTTGAGTGTCGCTCCCGAGGCCACGAACTCATGCATGCACGGTCGCGAGTAGGGCACGTCGAGCACGCCGGTCAGCCGGCTCTTGAGATAGTTGGCGGCCAGTACGGCGTCATCCGAGACCTCGCACAGCCCCGCTGCCCCATGCGCCCGGATGTATGCGTAGGCGCGGACCAGGACCCCCGCATTGCCAGCGAAGGCGCGGACCCGGCCGATGCTGGTCGGGCGCTCGCCGGATCGCTCCAGGCGGAAGCTGCCGTCGGGCTCGCGAAGGACCCTCGGCGAGGGCAGGAATGGGATCAGCCGCTCCCCCACTCCCACGGGACCCGCGCCGGGCCCGCCGCCGCCGTGCGGTGTCGAGAAGGTCTTGTGGACGTTGATGTGCATCACGTCGAAGCCCGCGTCGCCGGGCTTGAAGCGGCCCATGATCGCGTTGAGATTGGCGCCGTCCATATATGCCAGTGCGCCGGCCTCGTGAACGGCCTCGAGAAGCTCGCCCACACGCGACTCGAACAAGCCGAGCGTGCTCGGGTTGGTGATCATGACGGCGGCGGTCTGAGGCCCGAGCGCGGCGCGGAACGCGGCCACGTCGACTCCGCCGTCAGGCGCGGACGGGATCGAAACCGTCTTGAAGCCCGCCATCGACGCCGTGGCTGGGTTGGTGCCGTGAGCGGAGTCCGGCACGAGGACCTCGGTCCGAGCCAGGTCGCCGCGGCTGCGGTGGTAGGCGCGCACCATCAGGATGCCCGTCAACTCACCGTGGGCACCCGCGGCCGGCTGGAGGGTGACGGCCTTCATGCCCCCGATCTCGGCGAGGGCCTGCTCGAGCTCCCAGAAAAGCTGGAGCGTGCCCTGGGCGATTTCGTCGGGCGCGAAGGGATGCAGCGCTGCAAACCCCGGCAGGCGTGCGGCCCACTCGTTGATCTTGGGGTTGAACTTCATCGTGCAGGAGCCGAGCGGGTAGAAGCCCGTATCGACCGCGTAGTTGAGTTGGCTGAGATTGACGTAGTGGCGGGTGACCTCGGGCTCCGCCAGCTCCGGCAGGTTGGGACCCTCCGTCCGCAGTTGTTCGGCTGGTATGCGCGCCAGCGCGTCCTTGGGCGGGTGCGGGATCTTGCCGCCGCCGCGCCCCTCGCGAGAGCGCTCGAATAGGGTCCGGCCGAGGCGGTCGCCCGAGGCGCTCATATCGCCGCTCCGGCGTCGTCTGAGATCCCCGGCAGTGCCAGCTGGCGGCCACGCTCGATCTCCTCGCACAGCGCGGTCGCGAACAGCTCTATCTCGCGGTGAGTCGTGACTTCGGTCGCACACACAAGCAGCGAGTCGGCAAGCGACGCGTCTCCGGGTTCCGCTTCCGAGAGAACGAGCCCGGCCAGGACGCCCCGCCCGAGGAGCCGGCGATGGATCGCGGCGGCATTCGGGACTCGAACGGCGAACTCGTTGAGGTACGGCGCCGAGTGGAGGCGGGGGGCGCCGGCGGCCAACAGTGCCGCTTCGAGCTCGGTGGCCCGGGCGGCGCCCATCGCGGCGGCGTCGCGGAGTCCGTGCGGCCCGATCGCCGCCAGGTATATCGAAGCCGCCAGGGCGCACAGGGCCTGGTTCGTGCAGATGTTGCTGGCGGCCTTCTCGCGACGGATGTCCTGCTCTCGTGCCCGGAGGGTCATCACGAATGCCCGGCGGCCATCGACATCGGTGGTCATGCCGACGAGACGTCCCGGGATCTGGCGTACGAGCGGCTCGCGGCAACCAAGGATGCCCAGATACGGACCGCCGTAGGAGAGCGGTATTCCCAGCGGCTGGCCCTCTCCCGCGGCGATGTCGGCTCCGTACGCCCCGGGTGAGGCGAGCACCGCGAGCGACACCGGCTCCACAACCGCGACGAAGAGGGCTCCCGCCGCATGGGCGAGACGGCCGACCTCGGCCATCGGCTCGAGGAGGCCCACGAAGCTCGGGTTGGCCACGACCACGCCGGCGACCGGCCGGTCGGACTCCGCGAGCATCCGCTGCAGGGCTGCGGTATCGGTTGTGCCGGCGGCCGGGCCGTCCGCCACGAGCGGAATCTCGTCCATCGCCAGCTCGCCGCCGGAGAAGTACGTACGGATCGTCTCGCGGTAGTGGGGATGGACGCCACGGCTGACGAGCACTCGCTCGCGTTTCGTGGCGCGGCAGGCCATGAGCGCACCTTCGGACGTGGCCGTCGCGCCGTCGTAGTGCGACGCCGAGACGACATCCATGCCCGTCAGTTCGCCCAGGAGCGACTGGTACTCGTAGATCGTCTGGAGTGTGCCCTGGCTGATCTCGGGCTGGTAAGGCGTGTAGGCGGTGTAGAACTCGCCGCGTAGCAGCAGCTGATCCACCACTGCGGGCACGTAGTGGCGGTAGGCGCCGGCGCCGAGGAAGCTCGCCAGATCGACCCGATTGAGGTCGGCCAGATCGCACAGCCTATCGGCGAGTTCCGCCTCGGATTCGGGCGGCGGCAGGTTGAGCCCGTGGGCCCGAAGCGGCGCCGGAATGTCGGCGAACAGATCGTCTACCGAGGCGACACCGATAACCTCGAGCATCCGGGCTCGATCCGCTGCCGTGTGAAGACCGTATGCCATAGCTCAGGTCCGGGCTCGGGGGGCGGTAACGATTTGCGCCATCGACGCTCAGGCCTCTTTTGTCAGCTCTTCGTACGCAGCCTGATCGAGCAGCGCGTCCAGCTGGGCGACGTCGGCCACGCGAACCCGGAGCATCCAGCCATCTCCGAGTGGGTCGCCGTTGACGAGCTCGGGCTTCGCGGTCAGCGCGCCGTTCGTCTCTAC
>CAZRUC010000203.1:0-4719 GCA_964603175.1 uncultured Anaerolineaceae bacterium | reverse complement strand
AAGGTGACCCGCTCCGCCCTCGAGAACGCCGCCTCGATCGCCAAGATGGTGCTCACGACCGAGACCCTCATCACGGACCTTCCGGAGAAGAAGGAAGGTCCCGGCGGTGGTCACAACCACGGCGGCGGGGAAATGGACTTCTAGTCCTTCACATCGCTCAGTCTTCGAAGCCCCGGGCCGCAAGCCCGGGGCTTCGTCGTAACCCGGCGCAGTCCCGAGGGAATGAACTATTCGGAGGAGGGTCCGGTCTTAAGGAACGGAAGCCCACAATAGGGCCGGACGTTGAGGGAAGAAGGAAGCGGATGCTCAGACAACCGAAGGTTGAGGGTGGCGGAGCCGACGAGTCGACCGTCCGTTTCCTTCGACTGGCCGACCGCCAGCTCAGGCCGGCGTACCGGTTGGCCGGCTACCTGCTCGGCAGCGCCGACGAGGCGGAAGACGCGGTGCAGGAAGCGATCATCAGAGCGTGGCGCGGCTGGCCGACCATTCGGGATGAGAACCGTTTCGCGGCCTGGTTCGAGCAGATCGTGGCGAACGTCTGCCGGGATCGGGGCCAGCGACGCAGCCGGCTGCGCGCCCTGCCGCTGGACGACGAGATGGTCGTGGTTGCTCGTGACCCGTTCCGAGCGGCGCTGGATCGAGACGAGGTCGGCCGCGCCCTCCAGGAGCTGCCCGCCGAGCAGAGGGCGGTGGTCGTCCTGCGCTATTGGCGGGACCTTCCCCTCGAAGAGATCGCCGAGCGTCTGGCCGTGCCTCTGGGCACCGTCAAATCGCGTCTCCATTACGGCCTGATGGCCATGCGCAACGTTATCGAACCCGCCGGGATTGCCGAGGTGTCCCAATGAATCGGAAGTCCGAGGATTACCTGAGAGAGTGGTTCCGCGACGGCCCGCTGCCCGACGAGCCGGAATCGCTGCATGACTTCCTTGCGACTGTCCCGATCGAGCACCCTCGCAAGGCGCGGGGCGGCTGGGCCGGTCTCCCGATCTGGCCTCAGAGAGCGCTCGCCGGGCTGGCAGCGGCGGTGGTTGTGGCCCTGGTTGGCGGCGCCATCGTGCTCGGCCTCACTAACCGGTCGAACTCGCCGATCCCGGGCGGGACGCCGAGTCCCACCGCCACCGCCTCGGGATCGAGCCCGGCGCCGTCCCGCTCGGTCCAGCCGACTGCCACGGCATCGAACTCGAACCCGGCCAGCAGCCCTTCGACCGAGCCGACACCCGGAACTTCCGGGCTGGCGAGTTTGCCGACGCTGACGCTCCCTGCGAGCGCGATCAAGACGGCCAATGGCGTTTCCTTACCGGCTCAGGATGCGGTCGCGTCGCAGGTGTGGGGATCGCGCTACTACCTGGCGGACTGGACTGCGTTCGGCACAGGGTTCAGTACTGCCACGGCGATTCTGCGCTACGGCGACGCCTCGACAGGAGCGGTCGGGTCCGTTCCGTTGCCCCTCACTCAGGCCGAACTGGCCGGGCTCCGTAACGGGCTCGTCGGGGGTGGCTTCTCGGTCACAGCCGACGGCACCGATGTTTCCGTCGTGGTCTGGTACCGGCTCTCTTCAGGGCAGCTATCTATTCCATGCCCCTCGAACTCCGGCTCGCGAATACAGTGGCGCATCCTGGTCGCTTCGATCGATCCGTCCACCGGCGCGCCCGGCACGTTCAGCGCGCTGGCAAGCGGTCAGGGCAAGGACGCCTTCCGACCTACGGGTGGCGAAGGCTGCGACACGGTCTCGGCTCCGCTCGTCGCCCTCAGCGGCGGTCTGATCGCATACAACATCGAGAGCCCGACCACGGGCCATCGGCTCTCCTCGACAATCGTGCTGCAGCCTCTTGCGGGGGGTGCGCCGGCGCGGCAGATCCCGACCCAGGCGATGCCGATAGGGCTCAAGCTCGCCGGTACGAATGTGGCCTGGCTGGAAGCGGACGGCACGGCCGCTCTGCCCCTCCGGGTTTCCACTGCCGGCCACCCCGCGCCGGTCGATGTCGACATCATGGTCACGCCTGGCAACACGGGCGGGACGTGGGATATCCCGAAATTCAGCCTGGACGGCTTCCAGATCACCTGGGACCGATTTGGCACCGGGCAGGTATTGGAGGAGGTCATCGGCGGCGCATCGGCCGCATCGGCCACGCCGATCTCCCCGAATGGCTCTTTCTGCTTCCTGGGCGGATCCGACGCGGGTCAGGTTCTGCTTCTTTGTGGGGGGGCTTTCGCCAACAGCCCCGGAGGCCTCGCGATCTGGTCTCAGGCCTCCGGCTCGCAGCTGGTGCAGGGCTACGCGGCGGGTTCGAACGGTTTCTCGTGGCTCAGCAACGGCTGGGTGGCCACGGAAAGCTCAGTCGACACGGCCCTGTACTTCTTCCGCGTGAGCGACCTGGAGAAATAGACCAGGTCGCAACGGTGGAATGCGCCGGCGCCGGCGGCCCGGGCTTCGTGGCGTCAGCCGCCTCGCTTCGGAGGGCCTGTCTTTCAGCGCCGGCGCCGTGCGCGAGTCGCGCTGAGGCGATAGAGTCTCCGAGCGGTACAAGACGCAGGAGGATTTTGTGTTTCGTCGGACCCATCTCTTCATGGCGCTGGGTGGCCTGCTGGTGGTCGCCCCGCTGGTTGCCGGTTGCGGATCGTCTGCTCCCTTGACCGACGTTCACCAGATCCTGACCAACTCCGTCGACGCGATGAAGAACAACGTCACGACGGTCCACTTCGAGGCGACCGGCGTCGGTCAGCTCCTCGTCGGCGAGAACCTAGCCGCGACCCCGACGCCCGCCGGCCAGACGCCGTCTCCGACTCCATCACCGATAGCCACCCCGACCCCGTCGCCGTCGCCCACACCCAGCCCGTCGCCGTCGCCGAGCCCGAGCCCGACGCCTTCGCCGACGCCATCCTCCAGCGGGACTGCTTCAGCCGGCCCCGGCTCCAGTCCCAGCGCGAGCCCATCGCCGACGGCGTCGCCGAGCGCCACTGCGTCGCCGACCGCCAGTCTCGTGCCGACCCCCGGGCCGACCAGCACGCCCGTGGCCGTGTCTCTCGCGGGGCTGAACGCCGCCGGTGACATCGACCTCGTGAACATAGCAGCGAAGCTCCAGGGCCAGCTGCCGGGCCTTCCCGGCGCGGCCGGTGAGATCATCGTCGCCAAGGGCTACGCCTACATCCGCCAGCCCGGCGACAGCAAGTACTCGGCCGCGGCCGCCGGCAATGCTTTCGCGAATTTCCCCAATCCCGCGGACCCCGCCGGGGTCGCAACCGACGTCATCGGCTTTGTCCAGCTCGCCGCAGACAGCCGGCTGAAGCCACAGCTCATCGGAAACGAAAACGTCGTGGGCGTGGACACCTATCACATTCGTGTGACCGTCGACCCGAGCGTCGCCAACGCGGTCCTGAATGGCTCTGGCAGCACCCTCGGATCCGGGCAACTCGACCTCTGGATCATGCATGACGGCTTCCGCATTGCGGTCATGGAGTTCCGTACGAGCGATCCCAAAGCCGGCGGCGCGGCGTTTCGCCTCGTCCTGACGAAGTACGGCGAATCGCTCGACATCCAGGCGCCGCCGATCGATCAGTTCGACGTTCCCGGCGTTGGCTGACGAGCGGCCCGTACAATCTCGGGGTGAGTCCCCAACATCGACCTGGATCCGCCGGTCCTGACGCGCCCGGCACCGCCGTCGTGCCCGGCAACATGCCCCTCGAGCCGGAGGAATTGCCGCCGCCACCCGATTGGGCCCCGCCCGAGGCGTTCGACGGTCCGCGGATCGAGGCGCTAGAGCCGTCTCCCTTTGAGCCTGAGCCGGTGGCGCTCGCGGAGCGTCAGGCCGCCGCAGACGCGCTCGCCGCGCGCATCCTGGCGCGCCTGAATCCGGAGCAACAGCGAGCCGTTCGGACCACGGATGGTCCGGTCCTGATCCTGGCTGGTGCCGGCAGTGGCAAGACTCGCGTCCTGGCTCACCGCGTGGCTTACCTGATCGGCGTCAAAGCCGTCCGGCCGTGGCAGATCCTGGCCGTCACCTTCACGAACAAGGCGGCCGCCGAACTCCGGGCCCGTATCACCGGCCTCGTGGGGGAGGAAGCGGGGCACGAGGTAGCCATGGGCACGTTCCACGCCCTGTGCGCCCGCGTTCTCCGACGAGACGGTTCGGCCATCGGACTCGACTCGCATTTCGTGGTCTACGACTCGGACGACCAGCAGGCGCTGATGAAGCAGATCCTGCGCGAGGAAGACCTGCCGATCACCGGCGAGTACAAGCCGAGCGCGATCCTGGGCGCCATCTCACGGGCCAAGAACGAGATGCTCGACGTGGAGTTCCTGGCGCAGAACGCCCACACTCACCGAGAGCGCGAGATCTCGCGGCTGTACCGCCGCTACCAGGCTCGGCTTCGAGCTTCGAACGCAGTCGACTTCGACGACCTGCTCCTCGACGCCGTGAGGCTGTTCCAGGAAGCGCCGGCCGTGCTGGAGCGCTACCAGGATCGCTGGCGCTTCCTCCACGTCGACGAGTACCAGGACACGAACCGGCCGCAATACCTGTGGGTCAAGGCGCTGGCCGCCGCACATCGAAACCTTTGCGTGGTGGGCGACGACGACCAGTCGATCTATTCCTGGCGCGGCGCCGACATTCGCAACATTCTCGATTTCGAGGGCGACTACCCCAACGCGGCCGTCATCAAGCTCGAGCAAAACTACCGATCCACCCAGCTGATCCTCGACGCGGCGCATGCCGTCGTGAC
>CAZRUC010000202.1:0-4736 GCA_964603175.1 uncultured Anaerolineaceae bacterium | reverse complement strand
TTCAACGAGCTGGTTCGGACGGGAGCGGTCTCGGCGCCGATCGTGATCGGGCGCGATCACCTGGACTCGGGGTCCGTGGCGTCGCCGAACCGCGAGACGGAGGCCATGCGCGACGGCTCGGACGCGATCGCGGACTGGCCGCTGCTCAACGCCATGGTCAATACGGCGTCCGGGGCCAGCTGGGTCAGCATCCACCACGGCGGCGGGACGGGGATCGGCTACTCGCAGCACGCCGGCATGGTCATCGTCGCCGACGGCACGCCCCTTGCCGCCCAGAAGCTCGAGCGGGTACTCACCGTGGATCCGGGCATGGGCGTAATCCGCCACGCCGACGCAGGCTACGAGCGCGCCATCGAGGTTGCCCGCGAGCGCGGCGTGCACATCCCGATGCTGAACGAGGAGTAGTAGCGGGGCAACGCAGCGGGCGGCGCGAGCGCGGCGGCCCGGCGGCGCGGGCGCGGCGGCCCGGCGGCGAGCGCGGCGGAGCCGGCGGCGCGGGCGGCGGATCTGGCGGCGCGGGCGGCGGATCTGGCGGCGCGGACGCCGACTCTCAGCACGCCGCCACTCCGCACGCGGCGGCGGCCCAGCCCGCTGCCACTAAGCACGCGGCGGGTTGGTGCTGCCCGGATTGACGGACAACTTCGACCGATTCGTCCCTATTGGCGAGCGGCTGCCCAATGGGTGGGCACATGGACGAGATAGCTCGGCGGCGGTCGCATGATCCGTCGCTTCTGCCCGGATCGACACACAATCTTGACCCCCGGAGCTCGTCCAGGTCGAGAGCGCCCACGTCCGGGGCAAGATCGACGGGGCTTTGCCCTCTACCGGGGTCGCGCTGTCGTATTTGCCCAGCTAGTGGGCAGCCGGTATCTATGCGGGCCCGTCTGGTCGCAATCGTCCGGCTGTTGGGCGAAAGTGACAATGGCGCCAAGTTCCCCGAATTGACACACACAGGTACCGCCGCTCGTTATAGGGCGGCATCGGCGTTGGCATAGTGCACTCGGGCATCAGCCGAGCGTTGCCGGAGGCCTTGGAATGAACAGCAAGATTCCCCGTCGACCGGCCGGCGCGGATCAGGCATCCGAGGGCGAGGGTCCGGCCCCCGAGCCCTCAGTCTCCGACCGTAGCCTCCGGTCGGCCCTGCGTCTTCACCAGCCTTCCCGACCCATGGCCTCACTGTCATTGCTTGCGGTCTGTGGAATCGTTGTAGCGACGGTCCTGCTGACCCGGCGCGGAGCTCAGCCGGAGCCAACTGCGCCGCCGATGACAATGACGGCAATCGCTGCCGGGCTCGCGGCCCCGCCGGCTGGCAGCGCCTCCCCGAACGCCACTCCGAGGCTCAGCACGGCCGCCGCGTTCGACATCATCGTGGACAGCGGTCGCCTGACGCGGTCAGCGTGGGCGCCGGACAGTCAGCACTTTGCGATCGCGCTCCGGGCGGACGACATCCAAGCGAACCCCGCGGTTCAGGACGTGTTCGATCGGAGCGGCGCCAAGGTCGCGTCTGTGCAGGCCGATACGCTGGTCTGGACCGGTCCGGCGACCTACCGTCTCGGGCGCAGCGACGCAACGGGTACCGAGCGCTTCTACGCCGGCGAACTTGGCTCGACTGTGGTGTCGCAGGTTGCCGGGCCGCTCCTGAACGGGTCTGAGTTCACGCCCTGCGTCGCCCAGTCATATGGGAATTCCTACTCGCTCCTGATCGGCGGCAAGGCGAAATCCTTCGAGGGTGCCCTCCTGGCCTGTTCGGCGGACGGCTCTGAGCTCCTCGCTCTTCACGTCACCAACGACGGAATGGGTGTGCTGGATTGGCTGCAGGTGGTGGCCCCGGACTCCGGAAGGATTCTCCGCGAATGGCCCAACGCTCGGCTCACCTCCAGGAGCTGGGTGGCTTTCAGTCCGGACGGCAGCGCTGTGGCATTCGACGGCACCGTCGACGCGGACCCGGGGGGTTTCTCCATCGCCGAGATTTCGACCGGCCGGATTCGAACTGTCTTCCCGGACGTGTTCGAATACTCGTCTCTGACGGACGGACCGATCTACCCCGCCTGGCTGCCCGACGACCGTCTCGCCATCCCGGATCCGGTCCAGCACCGAGTCCGCGCCTTCGGCGTCGACGGGGCCGAATCGAGCGTGAGCCTGCCGTTCGATTCGCAGCTGTCGATCTCCAAAGCCGGGGTCGTCCTGGCACACGACCTGTACCGGGACTTGACCGTTCAGGCCACCGATGGCACTCGCTCCGCGCTCCACTTCCCCGAATCGCCCTTCACGTTCGACTGGTCGCCCGACGGTCTGGCGGCAGTCGTGATCTGCACCGACGGACTCGGCGGAGTGGCGACGCTTCTCGTTTCGCACTGACGCGAGCGGGCGAGACGAGCTTGAGCTCGGGCAACCGGCGGCGTCGTGGCACCGAACCGCGGGTGTGCCACGATAAGCGTCGCGGACCGGTTGGGTAGCGTGGCCGCGGAGCGGGTGTCGGCAGGGCGGAGGAAGTGTGGCCAAGCTCATCGAGTCGGTACCGAACTTCAGTGAGGGGCGGCGGATCGAGGTCGTGGACAGGATCGTGGCCTCGATCGAGAGCGTGCCGGGGGCGTATCTGCTCGACCGGACGAGCGACGCCAGCCACAACCGCAGCGTGATCACACTGGCGGGCGAGACGGCCCCAATCCTCGAGGCGCTGGAGCGCGCGGTGGCCGTAGCCGTCGGCGAGATCGACATGGAGCAGCACACCGGCGAGCACCCGCGTATCGGTGCCGTGGACGTGGTTCCGTTCGTGCCGCTCGGCAACACCCGGATGAGCGACTGCATCGAGCTCGCCCGAGCATTCGGTTCCCGAGTGGCCGATCGCTTCGGCCTGCCGGTCTACCTGTACGGCGAGGCTGCCACCACGCCCTCGCGTGTTCGGCTCGCCGACGTTCGACGGGGTCAGTTCGAAGGACTCAAGACCCAGATCGGCGCGCCCGGACGCGAGCCCGACTTCGGACCGAGCTCTATGCACCCGAGCGCAGGCGCGATCGCGGTCGGTGCGCGCCCATTCCTCATCGCCTACAACATCAATCTCGAGTCTAAGGATGTGGAGCTGGCGAAGCGCATCGCACGCCGGATCCGCGAGTCCAGCGGAGGGTTGCCGCGAGTCCAGGCCAACGGCTTCTGGATCGAAGAGCTCGGCCGAGCGCAGGTTTCGATGAACTTGCTCGATTACCGCACGACCCCGCTGTGGTTGCTGTGGGAGACCGTTCGAGCTGAAGCGGCCGAAGACGATGTCGAGCTCGCCGAGTCCGAACTTATCGGGCTTGCGCCGCTCGGGGCGCTGCTCGATGTCGCCGGACACGCCGGCGTCCGCGCGGAAGAGACCGTAGACGAGCGGCTGGCCGGCGCGGCGGCATTTCTCCGACTCCGCGACTTCTCGCCGATGCAGGCCCTGGAGTTGCGTCTGAACCAGGTGCGACAGCGGTGAGCGGCACAGTGAGTGGCCCGGTGAGCGGCGAGGCCGCCGGACGTGGGCTGCTCATCGAGGGAGCGTCCGCGGTTGCGACACTCGCCGGCGGCTTACGTCGCGGCGCAGCTCAGCGGGACGCGGCGGTCCTCGCCGGCGGCGCGCTGTGCGTGGCGGCGTGGGGCGGACGAATCGTGGCGGCCGGTTCGCACGCCGATGTCTACCGGCAGATCGAGGCAGCGGGACACACGCTCGATTCGTTCGAGCGGCTTGACGCGCGGGGTGGGTTGGTCACTCCTGGACTTGTCGATGCTCATACACATCTCTTGTTCGCCGGAACGCGCGAGGCGGAGTGGCAGATGCGAGCCCGAGGCGCCGGCTACCTGGAGATCCTTGCCGCGGGCGGCGGGATCCTCTCGACCGTCGCCGCGACGCGCGCCGCCTCCGACGACGAGCTTCTGGAGGGAGCGCGGGCCCGCCTTGCCCAGATGCTCGCCAACGGCACGACCACGGCCGAGGCCAAATCGGGCTACGCGCTGGACGTGGCTGGCGAGCTGCGGCTCCTGTCGCTCGCCGATCGGCTGGGCCGCGAGGGTCCCATCGAACTCGTGCCGACGTTCCTGGGCGCGCACGCCGTGCCGGCGGAGTTCCGCGAGCGCGCCCGGCCCGACGGCCCCGGCGGCACGGACGCGTACGTCGCTCAGATCATCGGGGAGCAGCTGCCGGCCGTCGCCCGCCAGGGGATCGCCCGCTCATGCGACGTCTTCTGCGAAAAGGGCGTGTTCGACGCGGAGCAGAGCCGGCAGATCCTCGAGGCCGCGGCCGGCGCCGGACTCGCGCTGCGCGTCCATGCCGACGAGCTGTCTCCGTCCGGCGGCGCCGAGTTGGCCGCGGAATTGGGCTGCCTCTCGGCCGACCACCTCGCGGCGCCTTCGGAGGAGGGCGTTGCGGCCCTGGCACGCGCCGCTGAAGCCGGCCGTCCGGCGGTCGCCACGCTGCTGCCGGCCACGAGCTGGTTCCTCGGGAAGCGTCACTTCGCGCCGGCCCGCCGTTTCGTGGACGCGGGGATTCCCGTCGCCCTTGCCACGGACCTCAATCCGGGCACGAGCCCCACGCTGAGCCTGCCGCTGGTGATGTCGATCGCCTGCGTGGAGATGGGCCTGACGCCCGCCGAAGCTCTCGCCGCGATCACGACGAACGCTGCCTGGGCACTGGGCCTGGGCTCCGAGATCGGGTCGATCGAGCCCGGCAAGCAGGCCGATCTGGTGGTATGGGACGTTCCGACGGTCGAGCAGCTGCC
>CAZRUC010000201.1:0-4796 GCA_964603175.1 uncultured Anaerolineaceae bacterium | reverse complement strand
GTGATGATCTTGATGCTCTCGGCGGCGTCCGGGCCGACCATGTGCTCGATGCCGGCGTACAGGTCTTCCGTGTTCTCGCGGACGATGACCAGATCCACGTTCTCGTATCGGGTCACGAGGCCCGGGATCGATCGGACCGGTCGCACATTGGCGTACAGGCCCAGGGTCTGGCGGAGCGCCACGTTGACGGACCGAAAACCGACGCCGACGGGGGTCGTGATGGGACCCTTGATTGCGACCTTGTTGCGGATGATCGAGTCGAGGACGGACTGCGGGAGCGGCGTCCCTTCCCGCGCCAGAACCGCCTCGCCGGCCTCAACGACCTCCCATTCAAAGTCGACACCGGAGGCGTCGAGTACTCGTTTGGTGGCTTCGGAAAGTTCGGGGCCTATGCCGTCGCCTGGAATGAGCGTCACACGATGGGTCATGCGGCGAATTCTAGCCGCTGGGCCGACGCCGGGACGATCCGGCGCGGGCCCGGCGGGCTCGCAGACGGCATTCGGCACCCGGGGGACGCGCCTTTGCCCGATCTCCAGGGGTAGGACGGTTCCATTTGCTACGATCCGGGCGATAGCCGCGCGAGTGCCCCATCAGAGACAGGAGCTGCCGCCCTTGAAGATCCAGGAAGCGGACGCAAAGTCACTCTTGCTGGCTCAGGGATTGCCCGTTCCGCCCTGGGAAGTGGCCAGAACCCCTGGCGAGGTCAGGGCTGCATCCGAACGCTTCTTCGCTGCCGGCGCCGACCGGGTGGTCATCAAGGCCCAGGTGCTCGTCGGCGGCCGCGGCAAGGCCGGCGGGGTAAGGCTTGCCGGGACGCCCGCGGAAGCCCAGGAAGTGGGTTCGCGGATCCTCGGGATGGACATCAAGGGGATCACCGTCCGCAAAGTGCTGGTCGGCGCGGCCGCGGACATCGTCAAGGAGTACTACCTCGGCGCGATCATCGACCGCGTCAGCCGCCGGATCGTGCTGATGGCCTCGGCCGAGGGCGGCGTCGAGATCGAGGAAGTGGCACGCCAGAACCCGGGCGCGATCCATCGGGTCGCCGCCGATCCCCTGCTGGGCCTGCTCGCCTTCCAGGCGCGGGGCCTCGGCCTGGCGATCGGGCTACGCGACCCGCTCCTGAACCCGTTCGTGGCGATCGCCCAGGGCCTGTACGCCACGATGCGAGCCCAGGACGCGGATCTGGTCGAGGTCAACCCGCTGGCCGTCGTTGCAGAGCGCGCTCCCGACGGGAAGCCGGTGCAAAGGCTGGTTTGCCTGGACGCCAAGATCACGCTGGATGACTCGGGGCTGGCACGCCACCCCGGTCTGGGGGCTCTCCGGGACCTGGACGAAGAGGACCCGGTCGACGCCAAGGCACGCGACCTCGGGATCAACTTCATACACCTCGAGGGCACGATCGGCTGCATGGTCAACGGCGCCGGCCTGGCCATGACCACGATGGATCTGGTCAAGCACTATGGCGGCGAACCGGCCAACTTCCTGGACGTGGGCGGCGGGGCACGGCACGAGACCGTCTGCGGAGCCATGGAGCTGATCCTGGCCGATCCGAATGTGAAGGCGATCCTCGTCAACATCTTCGGCGGGATAACCCGCGGCGACGAGGTCGCGGCCGGCTTGATCGAGGCTCGATCCGAGCAGGTGCGTGAGGTGCCGATGGTCGTCCGCATAGTCGGTACGAACGCGGTGGAAGCAGCTCGGCTCTTGCGGGAAGCGAATCTGGAGACTGCCGGCTCGCTCGACGAAGCCGCCGAGAAGGCTGTAGCGCTGGCGAAGGGGGCCGCTCGATGAGCATCCTCGTCGGACTCGATACTCGGCTGGTAGTCCAGGGCATCACCGGGCGGGAGGGCGAATTCCACACTCGCGCGTCGATCGCCTACGGCACCAAGGTCGTCGCCGGCACGAGACCGGGCAAAGGCGGCCAATTCGCGATCGATGGCACCGTGCCGATCTTCGACACAGTGGCCGAGGCCGTACGCCAGGCCGGGGCCAACGCGTCGGTGATATACATCCCGGCCTCCGGAGCTCCCGACGCGATCCTCGAGGCGGCCGAGGCCGGCATCAAGACGATCGTCTGCATCACCGAGGGAATCCCGGCGCTCGACATGATTCCCGTGGTCGAGGTCGTCCGGCGCGCCGGTGCTCGCCTCATCGGACCGAATTGCCCCGGCGCCACTTCCCCGGGACGGGCAAAGGTCGGGATCATCCCGGCGAGCGTCCACAAGCCCGGCCGAGTGGGGGTCGTTTCGCGTTCCGGCACGCTGACCTACGAAGCGGTTCAGGCGATGACCGACGCCGGGATCGGCCAGTCCACGTGCGTCGGTATCGGCGGCGATCCAATCATCGGAACCACGTTCCTCGACATCCTGAAGTTGTTCCACGACGACCCCGAAACCGACGCGATCGTGATGATCGGCGAGATCGGCGGCTCGGCCGAGGAGGAAGCGGCCGAGTTTGCCGCGGGCCAACTGAGGGGCGTCCCGATGGCGGCTTTCATCGCGGGACGGACCGCGCCGCCGGGACGGCGCATGGGACACGCCGGAGCGATCATCTCCGGCGGGTCGGGCACGGCTGCCGAGAAGATCGCCGCTCTCGAAGCGGCCGGGGTCCGGGTCGCCGACTCCCCCACCCAGTTGCCCCGGCTTCTACTGGACGCCGGCTACCGGCCGTAGCGGGCGTACACTCGGCCGAGGTTGCGCGCACCGGGTATCAGCACTGTGGAGATGCCTTGGGGATCCTGATGGATCTGATCGCGGGAGACGCGCGTGAGATCCTGCTGGCGATCGGAATTGGCGATTGGGCGGGCCTGCGAGATAGAACCCGTTTCGTCTCGTACGTCTCGTTGGGCGGCGGCCTGGATCAGATCTGGCTCGATCTGTTTGCCCAGGCGGCCCGCGAGTGCACGTCGGGCAACGCGCCGGGCGCCTTCAGCGAAGCCACCTACCCACTCGAAGCTCGGCTGGCCGCCCTGTCCGATCGAACGGTCGAGCGGGTCGACCCGCACTGGGTCGACGAGGTGGCATTGCTTCCGGACAGCTATCTCGATCGGGTCGCGGCGCGCTGGATCGACCTGATCGACTGCGAAGAATGCGATATCGACCCCGAAGAGAAGCCCATGCTGCGCGAGCTGGCCGGCGACCTGGTGGCCTTCTGCCGCCTCGCTCAGGGCGCGGAGGACGTTCTCTTCGCCTGGTCGCTGTAGTTCGGCAATCAGTACTCGAGCTTGGCCCATGCCGGGCCGCCCGGAGCTTCGATCAGCTCCACGAGCACGCCGTGGCAGCTCTTCGGGTGAACAAACGCGACCGGGCCTTCTCCGCCTTTGCGCGGCGCGGCGTCGATCAGGGTCAGGCCCATAGCAGCGAGGCGATCGAGCGCCGCCTGGATGTCCGGCACTTCGAAGCAGACGTGGTGGAAGCCCTCGCCCTTCGATGCCAGGAACCGCGCCGAGCCGGTCGTATCGTCTGTCGGCATCACCAGCTCGATCTTGGTCTCGCCGACCGGCAGAAAGCCGATCGACACGTGGTCGTAGGCCATGTTCATGACGGCCTCGACCTCGAGCCCAAGCTTTCCCCGGTAGAGATCGAGGGCACTGTCGAGGTCGCGGACGATGACAGCGACATGGTGGATCTTGCCGATACCCAGGCCTTCGGGGAACGCCGACTTCAGCTGGTCCATGACACTCCTGTGTGTTCTGAAACGGACGCCCGTACCGCACAGGCGTTCGAACATCGCGTACACCCCGCGCCTCGACGGGGAGCCGCAATGGTACGAGAAGAGCGTGCGCAGCAGGGCGCAGCTTCGCTCGCAGTGGCTGGATCGATCGCGCTTCACGCCCTGGGAGGGGCACACGGACTCGGTCGGCAGCTGGAACCAGCTGCCAGATGCTCGGGCTGACGGGCGGCGGCGACGGCCGCTGGCCTGCCACCGCCGCCGCACATGTCGGCAGCTGCCAGCAGCTACCAGAGTGGCGCCGTCAGATGGTGATTAGCTCCCGATGCTCGCCCCATACGCCGCGGAGCAGGTCGCAGATCTCGCCGACGGTGGCATAGGCCTTGACGGCCTCGATCATCGGTGGCAACAGATTCTCCCGTCCGCGTGCGCAGGCTTCGAGGCGGCCCATCGTCGCCGCCCAGGCGGCCGGGTCGCGCTCGGCGCGGATCCGGGTTACACGTTCGCACTGGCGGCGTTCGCCTTCCGGGTCGATCTTCTGTAGAGACGGCGTAGAGGTTTCCTCGTCGCGGTACTTGTTGACGCCCACCACCACCTTGGCGCCGCTCTCGATCGCGCGCTGGACACGGTAGGACGATTCCTGGATCTGGCGTTGCTGGTAGCCGGCCTCGATCGCTGCCAGCGTTCCGCCCAGCGCCTCGATCTCGGCCAGGTACTCGTTCGCGGCGGCCTCGAGGCCGTTCGTGAGCGACTCGACGTAGTAGCTGCCGGCCAGAGGGTCGGGTGTTTCCGTAACGCCCGACTCGTAGGCCAGGATTTGCTGAGTCCGAAGAGCTAGGCGGGCCGCTTCTGCGGTGGGCAGGGCCAGAGCCTCATCGCGCGAGTTCGTATGGAGGCTCTGAGCGCCGCCGAGCACGGCGGCGAGCGCCTGAACGGTGGTCCGAACTACGTTGTTGTCGATCGACTGAGCCGTCAGGGACGATCCGGCGGTTTGAACATGGAAACGACAGGCCATCGACCGGGCGCTCGAAGCCCCAAAACGCTCCTTTACGATCCGGGCCCACATCCGGCGGGCGGCCCGGAACTTAGCCACTTCCTCGAAGAGTTCGCTCCAGCTGGCGAAGAAG